>NZ_NJBR02000057.1:0-22541 GCF_002204235.2 Wolbachia endosymbiont of Wuchereria bancrofti | reverse complement strand
AACAGAAGAGTTTGAAAATTGGGAAAAAAGGTCTGCGACATCAATGAAGACTGTGGGTGGACAAAAATTAGTCTACTTAGCAATAAGCGCTATGCGATGATAAAAGAAAATATTCATGAATATCAAAACAGAGTAGAGATAGTAAGATTACTATGAAAACAGATGAGTCTGTTATAATGAGAATAAAAAAGTACAGTAAAGAATGGTGCTTGCTATCCTCCTCAAAACGCAAAGCTTGGGTACAAAAAAAGCATATATATGGGGATTGATTAGGTTGAAAAAGGATCTTGACTGGCAGTAATTTCTGAATCTTCTGTAGCATGCTCCTCTTATGAAGTAGAAGGTTCTTCACACCCAGGAAGGTACTCTCCTGTACAGAGTATTACATTGCCCACAGAAACTTCTTAACGTCTCTTCAGCAGATGAATTTAAAATTTGTATAATAGACTTTTCACTTTGTTCTTCTGGTGATTGATCAATCCTAAAAATCAACTCAGAAAACCCGCTATCTTCTTTTTCAGCTTCACTTTTTATTTTACTTTCTATATTTGCAATGTTACCTTGGTAGATTTCCTCTTTTGTTATATTGAATGAACTTGCAATACCTTGATACTTGATCTTGCAATCGCCACTACCAACTATACAAAGAGTAATAGAGTCAGATAGCTCACTTGCAGCCTGCTTATGTATGGCGTAAGCCAAATAATTATCATGGTATTCACGTTAAATTGTTGTTCTATTAACTTAGAAATTTTGCTTTTTAGAGACACAAAGTACCCCTCCTTACTAGCCACACTTCTTCGTAAGAAAACAGCAATTAAACCTAAAAAACAAGCTTATACGTGCTTTATTTTAATTAATTATTAAAGCAAGAGGTAGAATTTATACCTTTCAGGTATTTTGCTACAATTCAGAATCTTTTGGCTATAGCCCTAATAATTTCTTTTTGATTTCTTCCTTTATCTCCCTAGTTATACCTGGATAAAGTTTTTCAATTAAATTGCTAACACTAACATTACTATCTTGGTCCACAAGAGCATTAATCATTTCTTCCACTTCTTTATCATCAATCTGTACAGATTTAATAATAACATAACCAGGAGAGCCTCTGCCATAGGTTTGATTAATGTAATCAATACAGCCACCTGCACCAGGATTACTGCTCTTAAAACCACTGCTACACTTTACCGTTTCATACTTGATTTTACTATCTTTTATATATGCTACTTGATTGTCTTCAGTAAAATTTTTATCTGTTACTATTGTTGGATTTCCTAATATCTCTAAATTACCTAAATTATTATGGATCTTTGTCTTCTTATACTCCTTTTCACCGTACATCCTATATTTACCACCACCCGCAACAGTAATCAAATCTTTACAGTTTGCTTTTGAAGAGTCTTTGCACATTTTTATGAAAGTTGGCCCACCATCCTTATTGGATATATGACTTGTGAGTCCACCACCCCCCTCTGTAGCTTGAGCTCTAATTATAGGATATTCAGGATCAATTTTCAATTGAACTTTGATATAATCTCCTGGCATTCCTGGTCTAGTTTCCATAGAGTGAGCTGCATTTTTTACATGACCTGCTTCACCACCTCCCCATGCTTCTATTTCAATATAACCGTATTTTGATAAATCACCTGTATAGTTATTATCACCTAAAAAGGTATAAGGTTGCGGCAAGTTTTTATTTTTCAGCCGTTTGTTTATTGTATCCAGCACCTCCTTCTTCACACTCTTCAAGTCAAGCTTACATAATTTATCAGCGTAAAAGACCTCTGTTCTGTCTACCTTAATTGGTCGATCTTTTAATTGTGTGCACTTCTGTACTTCATTTTTTTCGTTTCTCAATGTTTTGCCATTTTTGTCTTGACAATCCACTTCCTCATATCTTAAGTAAAATGGGCTACCATCTTTTTTATTTAAATATTGTTCTAAATCTGTCAATCTATATACTACTTTCAGTCCTTTATTAGATGCAAATGCTTTATCTACCTCATCATTTTTTTCTACACAGTAACTACACTTTTCCTTCCCCTGTTTATTTTCGTCAGGGAAGAAAACATACCCTTGCTTGTTGAATATCATTTTGTCCAACTGTTTTTGAGGTCTTTTTAATAGGTCAATTATTTCTTTTTCCTTGCTTGGAAGATAATAGAACTGATTTGATTCCTTTGAATAAACAGCATTGTATTTAATATACCTCGCTCCTATTGATTTTAGCGATATTATCTCACCATCTCTCTCAAGAACAAACTCTTCTGGCTCTGGTTTCCAGCCAGAAAGGCAAAGCATTTTACCATTAGAATTTTCTTGATCCTTTACTCTCATATATCTCACTTCCATCTTTGGTCGCCCCATATTATCCAATTCCCACTTAGTAGATCCAATTTCACTGTTTTCCGTGGAATTTGTTATACTGTAGCTCTTACCATTAGGAAACTGGATCCCAATATTAGGAGTAAGCCCATATTTCTCTAAAACTTCAAACTGAGGATTCTTTCTTAATATACCTTCTATAATATCAGTGATATTACCTTCATTATTATTACTATTAGTTGTTTTTTTTACTACCCTCGGTTTGACTACTTTCAAAGATAGAGGGCCAATGTTTGTTGAAGAACCAGTATTAACGTAGAAAGCACTTGCACTCATTTTCATTTTTACCTCCAGTGTATTTTCATCTACTATCTCTACTCTTTCAGGTTCTGGAAGAGGTGGGGCCGGAAAACAGCTGACAGACTGAAGATTTTCTTTATTCATATTTTGAGTTCCATAATATTCAGCACAGAGCTGATCCTTTTTTCTATAGGTCTTGAAGTAATAGGTAGTACCCTTACCATCTTCAACCTCGTGTGAAGTTCTTTGGAAATCCAATTCTTTTTTTTCTAATTTACCAATGATTACCCCAACTCTTGGGTTAAAGTAATCATTGTCGTTATTTGTTATAGGGACAATTTTAACCTGTGGAAGTAACATTCCAAGTTGTTCACAGAATGGAGGTGGACCAGGTGCAAGTGGTATAGGAGCACACTTTATCTTTTGCTTTCCTTCACTCCATGATGAACAAGTATCACAAGCTTTTCCCATATTCCCTAGATGGAAAATGTTTTCTCCTGAAAATACTCTAGCACCCCATGAAGGAATTCCGGACATACAAGACCCTTTTTGACTGCAAGCGCATATTTTAGGAGAATTAGAAAATTTTACTTTCTCTTCATCAGTAACATTATCTGCCCATTCCCATTTAAGGCCCTTCGCAATTCCTTCTTTGATCTTTTCACTGTTATCTGTCTTAATCGTTCCATCAGCTAATATTCTATCTCCTTCCCAATCGATAAAAACCGCAGCAGAAACTCCAGCACCTGTACTTTGTGTTCCATATATCTGGCGGCAGGATGTTCCACTAGGTAATATATAACAATTATTTTTTCCTTCGTAATCACAGACTTGAATCTTTGGGTCAAAATAACCATCAGTTCCTTGGTCTTTTACCTGCCTTACTGTAATGTATTGGTATAATCTTTCATCAACCTGAAAACTTCCAGCAGTACCAAAACTAAAAATTTTTATAAAACCCTCTAAAGCTTTTTTACCTCCAGCTTCAAATGCAGTATTACTCTCTACAAAAGGCGGGCAATCAGCATATCCTTGGCATGAGAGATAAAATGTCAAAAAGAATATCAATAAAAAATTAAGTTTTACACTTTCCATAGAACACTGGTAACCACTTATTCACCTCTTCTCCTTTTTCTTTTATTGCTTCATACATATACTTTATAGTCTCTTTGTTAGCTGAGAGCACATGTATTTCTTGTATATTTTTCAAATCTAAATTTAAAGTTACTAATCCTTTATACTGTTTTATCAAAAATAAACCTTCTTGAGTTGGTGTTTGCAAAATTATATTCAGCTCCTCTTTCGATAGGGAAAATGCTTTCATATACAACCTATTTGCATTGACGTTCGGCATCAAAATTCTTGTATCAACATGCTTATCCAAATATTGAGTAAATTCGCTAGCAAATGCTAGGTTTAAGTTCTCAGTACTCAGAATTACCACAACGTTTAATTCTGTCATCCTTTGCATCCAATTATCGAATCCTTCCTCTGTAGGGAAAATACTACTTATCTCCCATGCTTCATCCAAAACGAGTATTGCAGGTGAGCCATCACATTGTGCTTCAAAAGAGTATAAAAAATAGTAAAGTATCACGGACATACATTCTTTGTGCTTTGTGAGGTTTGCAGTGTTGAGAGATATAGTCTTTATTTCCCAGTCAATATCTGATTCATCACTATCCTGAAATAAGTAAGCAAACTCACCATCACCACACCATTTACTTATCTTACCTTTCAAGAGCAAGAGCACCTCAGAAATTCGCGAAATAGAACGAGATCCTCTAGGTATAGCAAATATAGAATCTACAACTTTTTTTATCTTTTCTTTTATACCTACCGAACTAGTATCGGCCACCATTCTTTTGATCAGTTCAACCAGCATACTACGGTTGGAAGCACTATCTTCAACGTTTAATGGGTTAAATTTTAGGCTTTTATTTTTATATTTCGGATCGATTATATAATACTTACCACTCACTGCTTTGGTAAAGATTATTGATTTTCCGGTGTTATCTAATATGATAATTTTAGGATTAAATTTTCTTGACTCTGATAATAGAAAATTAATCAATGAGGTCCTACCCGAATTCGGAGCTCCAAGTATCGTAGTGTGACCATTGTTTTTCTTTCCATGAAAATTAAAGAAGTAAGGACTTCCCTTTTTTGAAAAAAAGACTGTTACTGCTTCTTTCCACCTTCCACCTTTTAATGTACCTGACGTAAAATCATGTAGCATAGCAAAACTGCAAGCATATTTTGCTAATATATTTTTCGGTTGTGTAACAAAAGCAAAATTACCTGGAAGTTGTGCCCAAAAATGATTTTCCATATGAAGGTCGGTCCTGAACATCATCAAACCAATTAACGACATCACGGAGGAGAAACTACTAATATTTTCGGCCAATTTATTCCTATCATCTGCAAAAATTGTAAAAATAATTTTCTGTTGGCAAAAGTCAATAGTAGAAGTTCTTTCAAGTTCTATTATTTCTTTTATTTCTGAATTCCTAAGTAAGGTATTATCTTCACTGACTTGCAGCATATTAATTTGTTTTTTAAATTCTTTTATCGCTTTGTTATTACTAGTAAATATTATTATTTCTGTAATAATGAGCTCAGAGTCAAGTTGTAAGCACCTGTCTATATTCCCCAGGGGAATTTCCCGATATTCCTTTATGCAAAAAATAGAACCAAACTTCTGCTGATTTTCAAATACTGTTTGAAACGTGTTAAAACCAAAAGCTATCTTTAAATTTTTAATATGTTGCGATAGATCCCTTTCACATACTGGATGATCTTTGTGCGTTAATGTAACAATATAGTGGAGAAACTCTATCATTTCAGAATACATTTTATCCCCATTAAACCTCAGAGCCAGCTTTTTGGCCCCGAAAGGTTCTAAGTCACTTTGAATTAAGTCAGCTACCCTCTGTAATTTCCGATGGTTTTCTTGTAAAGACAGCCTATGCTTATTTCTTATCCCACCAAAAAAAAATGAATTATTACTATGCTTATCAAAATCGCTAACCAATATTACAATGTATAACTCGTTTATATATTGTAATTTACTATTAGTGAGTTTATCAAGCCACGTTGAGTGTAGCTTATCAGAAAAGTCTCCAGTTTTATTCCATTTCAAACTCAGTTTATTGCGCTTCCTAACAGTATGAATCCAAACAGTAAAATATAGGCTATCAATATTTTTTGATATGCTTTTTCTAATCTCAGTTCTAAGGTCGCTGTAGTTATCAGCAGAGGAGTAATCTTCTAATTTTATTATCTTTAACAACTCCCCCTGTTTTGTCAGTATAGTTTCTTCATCGTAATGACAAGCATAAGGAATAAAATCTAAATCAATACTCTCTAATAATGCTAAGTTGTTCTTTTTTTCAAATTTAGGATTAATTGTTGGTGTTTTTGCCTGCATACAATATCATGCTTACCTAATAAAGATAACTCTACAAGTGATAATTAATTTTTATCTTTTTTTTACTATCGGGTTGCACTTTTACAAAGTTAAATTTTTCTTTCAAGTAATCCGTTGTCTTTCCTATGCTACCTAACATCATAACCAGTACACCAAACATTATCATAAAAAAGATCAGGCCCCTAAACACTATTGCAAGTACCACTGCAGCTATACATAGTCCTATGATTGTTGAAGGACTCATATTTTCTACAGTACCTTTTACTGAAAATGAAGAAACAAAATTTTTTACCGTTTCTTGTACATCCTTTAACTCATCGCCCACCGAACCTGCTTCGCTAGAATACGATGAAAAAATAAAGCTTAACAGGGCTATAAAAATCAAAATTTTATTCAATTGAATGTGCATCAACCAAATACCTTCCAAACATCTTCTGATTATAATAACCTTCATATCAACAGGCAAGGGCTGAATTTACTTATTCACTATAAGTAACATATGCTTAATTTTTACCACCTTAAACATGCAGTAGGCTTCTTTCATTATTAATAACAGGGCTCGAATCGGTGTACATTAATTCACTTGAAGGAGGGAGAGTTAAATACCATACAGCTACTGCTGCTGTAGTAAACACTACAGCTATAACAGACAATCCTAGAAACAATGTTCTCGATTTTGTTACTACTGCCCCAACAAAACACCCAATTGCTAAAAGAGCACAACCTGTTGTAAATGTACCGTAAAGTTCTCTGTTACTGAGTTGTTCTTTAGGTAGAATATTTTCACCTTTTTTTTCATTCATAGGAAGTTTCTGCATGGTAGTATCTTTTACGTTCTTTTTCTTTTCAGGATGTTGTACTGGACTTATCTTACTGACCGGGTTTTTGTTTTCTTGCACCTGCAGCTCTTCTTTTGTAGTCTGGCCTAGCTTCATTCGGTTCTCATCTTCTTCTTTTTGTAGATTGTTATCTTCTTCAGCAGAGCTTAATATTGAGCTTACATTGCTCCTTCCACTACCTACTGGTGACTCTAAACCATCTTCACTTAATCCAGGCAAACCTACTCCACTATCTGCACCACTACCACTATTGAGTTTAGAAGCATTTGTTTCTGGTTCTAAAGTATCCATTTTTGTAGGTAATTTTTCTCCAAAATTAAATTGACTATCATCTCTTAGATTAGATAAGCTTCTCCAACGTTTTAGACTTGTTTCTTCACATGTATTACCTGATTCTGAATTTTCAGCAGTGCAACTAAGGGTATTGTCTGCCCCATTTGCAGACCGTTCATTTGTTTCTGCATTAGAATGACTCTCATTACTGTTCTTGCTAACAGCATCTGAAGTTATTAATTTCTTAATTATTTGTTCTATTTTTATTTTTTCTATTAGGTTTAGTTCTTTTGATTTTATTATTTCTCTTTTCAACGCTGGAAGAAAGTGTTGGATATAATTATTATAATATTTCTCTTGTTCTATCAGTAATTCTCCTAATTTAGTTAATACCTCAGGACTAGCTCCTTTCTTGAACAACTTTTTGCATTTCCTGGGAGTCTTGTCTTGTCCACTCTCTTGATTTTCTCGATAAATTTCTTCTGTTACTCTTTTTTTTATAACTTTGCACAATTCTTCTGTTTTTGATGCTGAATAACACTTTACCCTTTCCAAGGCTCGTGAACTCTTAGTAGAATTGTCAAAAGAGTTGTAAGGATTACTCCCTGTTAAATTAAAAATTATTGCTACATTATCATCCACAGTATTCCTTCATATATAACAAAATGTATAGATACTTTTTCAGCGTTAATTTTACATTAAAATTGGACAATTATATCCTACCGTAGGGAATCATGGCAACTTGTCTACTGGTTAACTACTTGCTTTGCTAATGATTAGGTCTCCTACTTTTACAGATTTACTTTCAATATAATTGCTTGCCTGTTGAATTAAAATATCTATCACTTCTTTTACAGGCTTTTCCTTATCGACCATACCAACACTTTGACCAGCCATTAAAGATCCCGTTTCGACATCTCCTTCAATCACTGCTCCTCTTAAGGCTCCAGCCCAAAATTTCTCTATCTCAAGCTGTCCATCTTCTTTCGAGATCTGTCCCTTGTGATATTTATCAATAATTTCTCTTTGGTACTGCATAAAATCATCACTTGCTTTATTGGCTATGGCTCTTACTGGAATAACAGGAAAATCAGCACTTATCTGTATAGAAGATACTGCATCACGTGCAGCTGATTTAATAAATACTTCCTTAAAATTCTTGTGGGCAATCGATTCATTAGTGCAAACAAATAATGTGCCTATTTGACAGCCACTTGCTCCCATCTCTAGGTAATTCACTATCATTTCTCCCCTTCCTATTCCACCTGCAACAAACACTGGTACTTGCTCATCTTTAAAATAAGGTAATATCTCTTGCGAAAGAACAGAAGTGCTGACTGGACCTATGTGCCCACCTGCTTCCATTCCCTCTATTATTAACGCATCTACCCCCATTTTTACTAACCTCCTTGCAAGGCTCAATGATGGTGCAAAACACATAACTTCAATACCCACATTTTTGATTTTTTCTATATTAGGCTTTACCGGTAGCCCGCCAGCAAGAACTATATGGCTCACTTTTGCTTCAATACATACATCTATCAGCTCACTCAAGTTTGGGTGCATAGTAATTAGATTTACACCAAATGGCTTGTTGGTTAACTTCTGTGTCTCTATAATTTCTTTTTCCAGTAAGTCTGAAGACATCGCACCACATGCAATTACACCAAAGCCACCAGCGTTTGAGATTGCTGAAACCAAATTCCTCTCTGAAACCCAGCTCATAGCACCACCCATTATTGCAAACTTACTACCAAGAAAATTTGTTCCTTTTTTCCAGAGGCTACTCAACATACAATCTATATAATGCGCTTAAGAATGTTTTGTTTATCTATAAATATGTGCTTTAAAGCACCAAGTATATGTAAGATTATAAAAAACACCATAAAGTATGCAAGTATCGAGTGTAGCAAATTAGCTGCATTCGCTAGATCTTTGTCTTTATTAATCAACAAAGGAACATGAAAAAGATACTTGATCTTTATGCTAGAGGCAGAAGACATGACATAACCAGACAATGGCATCAATATCATTAAAGAATATAAAATAAAGTGTACTGTTTTACTTACATTAATTACAAATTGAGAAAAACTTGCTGGAAATGTCGGATCACAAGTAAAAACACGAAAAAATATGCGTAATATGATTAATCCAAGAACATTAACCCCGCAAGCCTTGTGAATAGTGTATATGCTGAATTTAATTTCATTACTAACCGGCAAGCTTTTCATGTAAAACCCAGAGCAAAGCATACCAACAATAAAAACAGCCATTAACCAATGAATAATCCTTAACCCTAAGTTATATTTACTGTTTCCCATTTGATTAATCTAAAATAGAACCCACATGTAGAACTTATATAGTAGAAAAACTATTTTTCAATCAAAACTATTTGTACAAAATCTTGCTGCATTAATCAACATTTGTGCAACTGTTGTACATGATGCATAACTATACAAACACTGCAATTTGAAAGACCATATAGCCCATAAAAATGTAAAAACTACTTGACAAACTTCGCTAGCTTACTTTGTTATAGCACTGAAGGTATTTAGTTATCTTCAATCTGTACAGATTAAATGACGAAGTATCACATAGCTGGTATCTTATGTTTAATTTTTTGCACTATATGTACCTTATGTCCTCACAACATTTCCAGGTTTTTACCTATATAAGCTGAAACTCGCTTATAAAGCGTTTAAGACAGTATAGTATGCCAATTTGCAGGATTAGAGAGTAAAGGCCATCTAATATGGGGTTTCTTTTGCCTTTTTTTTCATTGGTAAATTTCTTAAAATTTATAACTGAAGATTAGTTGCAATGCATGAAACCAATTTGTTGTGCGAATTATCTTATAAAGTAAATGTTCATACAATTGTTGTGGGTGATATCTGGATGGTACAACCATGAAAATTATCTTAATACTATAAGGTTCGTAAGTCGGTATTTAAATTTACCTCTCCTATTTAGCCAATTCCTATTAAAATTATGAAAAATAATTCTGGCTTTTATAAAAACTATATATGTATATCAATCTTGCGATCACAGTACTGGTAGGTGGGTAGAAAGGTGTGTCACATGTGACAATTTGTTAAAGAAATAGTGATAAAAACAGACACAAGAAATATATCTATACCAATTTCAATAAAGGCATGATCGGATAGTGAAACTATTACCTCGGACCATTTTTTAACAGGAATAGAAGAATCAGATAGAGTTTTTGGTGGGAGTATTGTTCAAGGTACAAGCATTTTTGATTGGTAGTGAACCTGACATTGGGAAATCTACCCTTTTGTTTAGAACTGAGCCAATGTTACACAATTTTAATCCTTCGAATGTCTTTATATATCTGGTAAGGAATCTCTAGAGCAAGTGAGCCTAGAACAAAGCGTCTTAGGATAAATGTGAACCGAAAATCAAGCTCTTATCTACAATATCTTTAGCTGATGTAGTAGTGACAATAAAAGAAAACAAAAGCATTAGATTTTTAATAATTGATTCCATACAAACAATGTATGGTAGTAAAATTACATCAGCACTAAGCACTGTAAATCAGGTACGTACTTGTGTTCATGAATTAACCGTTCCTGTAAAACAATACGGTATTTACCTTTTAATAGTTGGCCATATAACCAAGGGCAGACAAATAGCAGGACCAAAAACTTTGGAACATATGGTGGACATAGTACTATATTTTGAGGGTGAAAACAGCAATCAATACCGTATTTTGCATACTATAAAAATAGATTTGGCCCTACAAATGAAGTGGTATTTTGAAATGTCTGAAGCTGGATTATTACCTATTGAAAACCTATCATCGTTATTTCTAGCAGGTAATACTGACGATAGAGAAGTTGTTGACAGTGCTGTATTTGTAGGAATTGAGGATTCCAGACCGATTTTGATGGAAGTTCAAGTGTTTAACAGCGGAATAAACATGGAAAATCCAAGAAGAGCAGTAATTGGATGAAATATCAACCGATTGGCTATTACCATTGCAGTGCTAAATGCTCGTTGCAAAATGTTTCTGCATAAAAAAGAAGTGTATCTGAACATTGTATGAGGATTGAAAATACAAGAACCATCGGTTGATCTTGCCGTTGCTGACTCTCTTATTTCAAGCATAGTAAGTTTACTGCTGCCAACTTCTTTAATAATTTGCAGTGAAGTCGCACTTTTAGGTAAGATTAGACATATCCCATACGCTGATCTGAAGCTAAAGAAGCAAAAAAAAATTAGGATTTCAAAAAGCAATTATGCCTCAAAATGGCAATTACTCTTCCCACGATATCGAAATAATTAAGCTTAGCCACATAAAGGAATTAAAGGAGATCTTTAATCACAGCTAAATAGCGCTTTAGCAAATTCTTTACTAGTGAACTCCCTCAAGTCCTCTATACTCTCACCAATTCCTATAGCGTGTAACTTTACTCTATAAGTTTCTGCAAGCCCAATCACCACTCCTCCCTTAGCAGTACCATCTAGCTTTGTTATAATTAATCCTGTAACACTAACCATTTTACTAAATGCCTCTAATTGGCTATAAGCATTTTGACCGGTAGTCGCATCAAGAACCAAAATAACATCATGAGGAGCAGTGCCATCCAATTTCTTTATCGTTCTATATATCTTTGATAACTCCTCCATAAGATTAACATTATTTTGTAGCCTGCCTGCTGTATCAATCAGAACAACATCTATTCTATCTTTTACAGCTTGACTTACAGCTCTATATGCCACACTTGCAGAATCGTTGCCATACTCTCCAGTAACAATAAAGCAATCAGAACGTTCTGCCCAGATGTTTAACTGTTCACTAGCAGCAGCCCTAAACGTGTCACACGCAACTAGCATGACGGATTTTCCCATATTCTTATATTTATACGCAAGCTTACCTATAGTTGTAGTTTTACCATTACCATTTACTCCGCATACCATTATTATATGTGGTTTTTTGTCTAAAATTAGTGGTTGCACAACAGGGTTTAATATCGCTTCTATTTCGTTCATTAGCTGCTGCGTGATAATATTATGCTCAACTTCTTTATCAAATTTGATGCTTGCGAGCCTATCAATAATCAACTTGGAAGTTTTATGACCAATATCCATGCTAATGAGCAGTTCCTCTAATTCATCCAAAAGCGATTGATCTAATTTTTTTTTGGCAGAAAAAATACTTTTCACTCCACCACTGAAGCGAGAAGAAGTTTTTAACAAGCCTCTATAAAGGTTACTAAATAAACTCAAGGGAATACTCCTTTTAAAATTACAATATAAAGAATGACATGCACTACGTGTACTTGTAAAGTTAAATACAACGTTTTACGTGCATTCTTAAAGTAAAATGCACGCGCAACTAGTATTTTCACTTTAATTTTTAACCTAAATATGTTATAATACAGGATGGTGATTTACAGGTAATCTTATGAGTTATAATGAGAAGATTTTGGACCATTATGAAAATCCAAGGAATGTTGGTTCTTTGGACAAAAATGATCCGAGTGTTGGTACTGGTTTGGTTGGTGCACCATCATGCGGTGATGTGATGAAATTGCAAATAAAGGTCAATGATAAAGGTGTTATTGAAGATGCGAAATTTAAAACTTTTGGTTGTGGTTCTGCTATTGCCTCAAGCTCTTTACTAACAGAAATGATCAAAGGCAAAACTATTGAAGATGTAACAAAGATAAAGAATACCCAAATAGTGGAAGAGTTATCTTTGCCCCCAGTGAAGGTACACTGCTCGGTACTTGCTGAAGACGCTATAAAAGCCGCTATTCATGATTATCAAAGTAAACATAGTAAAAATGAAAGCTAAGAAGTTATGAGTGAATATCAAGGAGTAAATACTGTAAAGAAAGATAGAAAACCTATCACTATAACTGCAAATGCAGTGGAGAGGATAAGATATTTATTGGATCAAAAACAGCATACTAACCTTGAGAGATCAGAAGAAGCAATAGGAATAAGAGTCCTAATTAAACAAAAAGGATGTTCTGGTTTAAAATACGATATTGAATATGCGTACGATATACACCTTTTAGAGTCAGTAATTGAAGAAAGCTGTAGTGATGGTCAAAAAGTTAAAGTGTTGATCGATCCAAGATCTATCATGTTTATTCTCGGCTCTGAAATGGATTATGTAGAAGAAAAATTCTCATCGGGTTTTGTCTTCAAAAATCCTAATGAGAAAGGAAAATGTGGTTGTGGGGAGAGTTTTCATGTCTAGCAATTATTTCGCATTGTTTAAAATTGAACCAGCTTTTAACATCAGCTTTGATGAGCTAGAGAAAAAATATATTGAGCTAAGCAAAACTGATATAAATGAAAGACAGTCCCAAAACATGGAAAATATCAACAAAGCTTATCAGGTGCTAAAGTCACCTCTAAAACGTGCGGAGCATTTGCTGAACCTTTTCGGTGTAAGAAGCCAAGAGGATCAACATAACTTTGAGATATTAAATGAATCAATGGAAATAAGAGAATACTTACTGGATTGCAACAATCTGCAATTTGCAAGTGGTATGATTGATGAAAAAATAAAAGATTGCATTAAAAATCTAACTAATAATTTTGCCGTAAAAAATTTTGATGAAGTGGCAATGCAAGTTTTGAGATTGAAATACTTATATAAGTCATTTGAAGAGATAAAAAATGCGACCAATTCAAATTTCTGAACCAAATTCAAATGAAGTAGTTTTTGGTATAGACCTTGGTACTACCAACTCTTTAATTGCCGTGGTAAATAAAGCTGGCAACGTGGAGATATTTAAAGATGATCAGGGAAGAGAGTTACTGCCTTCTGTTATTTCATATGAAAATAACACATTAAAAACCGGCTATGATGTTGGCCAAAACGCTATCTATCCCATAAAACGCCTGATGGGTAAAAGTGTTGAAGACTTAAATAAAGAAGGTATCAATCTTGAAATAGATAATGAAAGTGAGAAAATTATTAGGGTAAAATGCTCGGAGGATAAGTATCTCACTCCTATTGAGATTTCTGCTGAAATATTAAAAGCTTTGTGCGAAAGAGTAAAAAAGTCCACAGGGATGGAAGTAAGAAAAGCGGTGATTACTGTTCCAGCTTACTTTGATGATTCAGCACGTAATGCAACAAAATATGCAGCAAAATTAGCTGGCATAGAGGTTCTTCGTCTCATTAATGAGCCAACCGCAGCAGCACTTTCTTATTCCATTGCAAAGAACAATAACAGTGGAATATATGCAGTTTACGACCTTGGCGGTGGAACATTTGATATTTCGATATTGAAATTACACCAAGGAGTGTTTCAAGTTCTTGCAGTTGGTGGTGACACCAAACTTGGTGGTGATGACTTTGATCACCTTCTAAGTATGATTATATTGGATAAATACAGAAAGAAAGTAGGTAAAGATCTCAATTCTCCTAAGCATTTATTTACAAAATCACGATCTATAAAGGAGCACTTAAGCAAAAACATTTCTAGCACTTTTGAATTCAACATTAATGGTGAATTGTTTAAATGCAAAATTACAAAAGAAGAATTCGAACAAACAATTAGTTCCTTAGTTAATAAGACTATTAATATAGTCACTCATACTATAAGCAACATAGATCTTAAAATTGACGACATAAAAGGAGTAATTTTAGTTGGTGGTGCAACTAGAGTACCACTAGTTCAAAGTTCACTAGTCAAACTTTTTGGCAATAAAGTGCTAAACGATGTAGATCCGGATAAAGCAGTTGCTATTGGAGCAGCTTTGCAGGCTCATTATTTAACTTCAAACTCAAAAGATAGAAATGTTCTTCTGGATGTTTTACCTTTATCACTTGGCATAGAAACTATGGGAGGAATAGTTGAAAAAATCATACCAAGAAATACACCACTACCAGTTTCAGAAATAAGAGAGTTTACAACCTACATTGATGGACAGACAGCAATAAAAATCCACGTTTGTCAGGGAGAACGTGAAATTATAGAGGATAACAAATCTCTAGCGCAGTTTGAACTAAAAGGTATACCGCAACTGCCTGCAGGTTCTGCAAGAGTTGAAATAGAATTCATAGTTAATGTTGACGGAATATTAACTGTTACTGCAAGAGAAAAAACTACTGGAATCGAGCAGACAGTTGAAATAAATTCAAGCTTTGGCTTAAGTGAAGCCGATATTCAAGACATGGTTAACCAGTCAATAAACAACTTTGATGAAGATATGAAAGCTCGTTCCCTTGCAGAAGCTAAAATTAATGGGAATAAGCTCATACATTTGGTTGAAAGCAATGATAATTTTTCCACTGATAAAAATCTGAAAAATCTGTTACAAAACACAAAAAACGCCTTACAAGGAAATGACTTGAATGAAATTAATAATGCTATCACTGAGCTGGAAAGCTCCTCTTTAGAGTTATGTGAATCAACAAACAAGTAGAGTTATGCAACCTTGTGCAATATCCTGTCTAATCTGAGGGCAATAGGTATTCTGAAGTTAAAAGGCAACCAATCGACCTTCCCTAATTTAAACGATAAACCCACTATGCTTACACGCCCAATTATGTTTTCCATTGGTACAAAGCCAACTTCAGGAAACCTACTATCCAAAGAATTATTTCTATTGTCCCCCATAACAAAAAATTGATTGTTAGGTACATAATAAACCGGAGTACCATATGATAGCTTATTAGAAACGTTATCTATCAAAATCTCATGTTCCTTGCCACTAGGAAGCGCTTCTATATACCTTGGTATGTTATGGCTTGACTCATAATCAAAAAAACTTTCAATTTGCTTTCGTTCCACTTTTTGATCATTTAAATATAATTCTCCCTCTATCATTTGCACTTTGTCGCCTGGTGTTCCTATTACTCGCTTAACAAATCTGATATTATCGTTTCGTGTAGGCTTAAAAACTATTATATCACCACGTTTTGGAGGAGTATAAAAAATCCTGCCGTTAAAAATATCTGGAGAAAACGGAAAGGAGTATTTACTGTAGCCGTACGAATATTTACTAGTAAAAATGTAATCCCCTTCGAGCAGAGTGCTCTTCATTGAACCGGAAGGTATATGGAATGGCTCAAATAAAAAACTACGTATTGACAATGCAATCAGTAGTAAGAAAAACAATGAAGATAAAAATTTTCCTGTTCTTACTACCTGGTTTTTTCTCGGTTCTTTCAATTCTTCTAACTTTGTTTTTCTGATAAATTGAGTTTATTATAATACATAAATTAATAAAGTAGTAATGTAAAATTTCATTTGTAAATGTTACCTCGCTTCCAAAACTGCTTTGTAAAATATTAACTGCTGGAACCATTTCAGTGCCAGCCACTTAGATGGCAATGCAAAAGTTCAACGTGTAAATCTGCTACAAAACTTTGATTTTTAGCGAATCTATCGACTATTAAAAAATATACAAGAAGCTTTATAAAAACCAACGTAATTTCGCCATAAAAATATTATTCTTAAGTCCTGTATAAAAGCAAATTTTAGCACTGAGTGAATCTTTTTTAATTAATTATGAATTGGGTAACTTAGAAGATAAATTTTATTTACTTTTACAATATCTTAAGATCTAATGTCACTTTATCGGTCAGAAGTATCAGAAGGATTGCAACTTAGACTAATATGTTCTTTACTCTTTTTCTTAAAATATTACCTGTTTACATTACAATACTCATTGGTTATTTTGCAGGAAAATATCTCAAGATTGACAGAAATACTATATCTCAAATACTCTTTTATATAGCCAATCCAATAGTGATCTTATATGGGGTCTCTCATATAGAGGTCAACTTTCAGATAATCTCTCTACCGATTTTAACATGGTTCATAGGTAGTACTATGTCCTTATCAGTGTATTACTTTTCTTCTTTTTTATTTAAGGACAATACAAGGAACATATTGGCATTTAGCTCAGGCAGCACAAGTATGGGTTATTTTGGTCTACCAATTGCCATGGCTTTATTTGATGAGGATTCAGTATCTGTATACGTTGTCTGTTATATAGGAATGGCACTGTTCGAAAATAGTTTAGGATTCTACATAGCTGCGAATGGTATCTATACTGCAAAAGAGTGCATGCTAAAGTTGTTTAGAATTCCCTCATCCTATGCGATGATCCTAGGCTTTCTTTTAAGTATATCTGGTATGCAAATACCTAACTTTTTAATGGATATTATGGTAAATATCAGAGGTACATTTGCTACGCTGGGAATGATGCTACTTGGAGTGAGCATTACAAAAATTGCAAGCTTTAAAGTAGATTGGAAACTTGCTTTAATCACTATTACAGCAAAATACGTACTCTGGCCATTGTTTGTCTTAGGAATTGTCCTTCTAGATAAACATTTTACAGGTATATACGATGAAAATATATATAAAGCATTAATGTTGCTGGCCGTTATTCCAGTTTCTGGATCAAGCATAATGCTTGCTAATATTCTAAACTTTCAACCAGATAAAGCTACTTTATTACTGCTAATTAGTATTACGGTAGGATTATTTTATGTTCCACTAATAATATCACTATTTTTCGCTAAACTTGTTCCTCTTTAAGATTAGAAACTTAAGCGGCGCAGTATTAGAATACTTGCTACTTGTTGAGAGATCTTATACTAAACTAGCTATTCAACTTGATTATACTACTGCAATTTCGCTCTATCACACCTGCTACATTTAACATTCCAGCTTCATCATAATAGTTTCCGATTACTTGTAAAGCAAGTGGTAAACCCTCATTGGAAAGCCCAACAGGAACAGAAATAGCAGGTAGACCAGCTAAACTTGCCGGCACAGTAAAGACATCATTAATGCACATAATTAGTGGGTCTGGCTTTTCATTCAAGCCAAAAGCTTCTGTTGGAGCAGATGGAACAAGTATATAATCTATTTTTTCAAATGCTTTTATAAAATCATTTCTAATTAACGCCCTAATAAACTGCGCTTTTTCATAGTACTCATTGTAGTGACCCGAAGAGAGTGCGTAAGCGCCAATTAAGATTCTTCTTTTTACCTCTTTTCCAAAACCTTCCGCTCTCGTTAGTGAATATATTTCTTCAAGGATATCAGCATCAACCCTGAGTCCATAGCGCACACCATCATAACGAGCAAGATTAAACGAAGCTTCAGCAGAACAAATTAAATAATAGACTGGTATTGCATATTTAGTATGAGGTAAGGTAATATCAACAACTTCAGCACCATTTTCTTCTAAAACAGAAGAAACTTTTTCCCAATGATAGATGATTTCTTCTGAAATTCCATCCATTCTATATTCTTTTGGTATACCAATGCGCTTACCTTTGATATCACCACTCATAAAATTAGAAAATCTAGGTACTGGTCTTTCACTCGATGTTGAATCTTTGTTATCATAACCACAAATCGTTTCCAACATTAGTGCTGAATCAGAAACGGAACGAGTAATGACCCCTGCTTGGTCCAAAGAACTTGCAAATGCGATCATGCCAAAACGTGAGCATCTTCCATAAGTTTGTTTTGCTCCAACCACCCCACAATAAGCTGCTGGTTGACGCACAGATCCACCAGTATCACTTCCGAGTGCTCCAGCACATAAGAATCCAGCTACTGATGCTGCGGATCCACCAGATGATCCACCAGGTACAACCTTTTCCCCATCACTTTTTCTAACCCATACATTTTCAACAGGACCAAAATAGCTATTTATGTTTGCAGAGCCCATAGCAAATTCATCCATGTTAAGTTTACCCAGCATGGCTGCTCCACTTTTTAAAAGCAAGTCAGATACTGTAGATTCGTAAGTTGGAACAAAATTTTCTAGCATTTTTGAACATGCTGTCGTTTTTACTCCTTTCGTACAGAACAAATCTTTAACACCAACTGGTATACCCATGAGCGGTGAGATCGTACCATCCTTTTGTTGGGAAAAACGCTCATCCGCAGTTTTTGCAGCTTTTATTGCTATTTCCGGAGTTTTCGTTATGAATGCATTTAGTTTCTCATTTTCTACTGCATTGATATGCACTTCAACAAGTTCAACAACAGAAAAATTTCTCTGTTTAAGTCCATCATGCATCTGGGCAATACTTAGCTTCCTCAATTCATTCATTAATATTCAATTTTTAGCAAAACATTAATTATAACAACAATAAGATAAAAGATCTATACATTTATAGTAAGAAATGATTAGTATATCTGGAACATTTAGGCTTATTTAAATAGGTTTATGATTGATATACCTTAAATTATCGTTCCAGTACACATCTGTATGAATATTGTATTCGCAGGTGATAGGTACATCATGTGAGTAGTTAGCACTGCTTCCTACTCAGTCCACGTGTTGCTTTAGGTTATAAAATATTTAAGAAACTTATCAAATGAGAAAAAAGGTAAAAAACCTCTGGAGCAGTTAGTTACTAACTCTTCATTTTAAAAACTTGACATTAGTAATGTCTTAAACGCTTTTTAAGCGCATTTCAGCTTGTATAAGTAAGAACCTAGATTTTATAAAAACATATAGTGCACATAATACACCAAATATAAGATCTTCTTGTCACTTTAATCTGCAAAAGATTGAGAAGTTATATAAAACAGCTCCAACTATCATATAAGAGAGCTGGCAAAGTGTGTCAAGTAATTTTTTGCATTTCTATAAGCTACTTGAACCCTGGTTTATCAAATCAAAACGTTCGCACAGTTGCACATAGCGCTGGAACCTAAACATTAAGCTATAGGCTGCTTGCTTTTAGTAATCTTAAACTTAAATATCAACATCATATACGTTGAGTGCATTGTTATTGATAAAATCACGGCGTGGTTCAACTATATCACCCATCAGCACTGAGAATATAGAATCAGCTTCTTCACAGTCTTTTATTTCAACTTTTAGCAAAGTCCTGGTTTCGGGGTTGAGTATAGTATCCCACAGCTGATCTGCGTTCATCTCACCAAGACCTTTAAATCTCTGCAAAGTTAAACCTTTTTTACCATAGTCCATCACTATTTTTGCAAGTGCACTAGGAGACCTTATTTTTATTTCAGTTTCTTGCGACTTCAAAAACGAATCACCATTAAATAAGTCAATTACATCATCAAGAGAGCTCAATATATTTCGTATTTCTTTGCTGTCAAGCATACTAAGTGGAAGTACATATTTATCTGCCAATCCTTGAAATAATTTAGAAATGTGAACTTCTCTTTCTTCATTTTTTATTTCTACTTCCCAATTATATTCACTATATATTAACTTTAAATATTTTAATATCTCATTAGCAGATGATAGGACATTCTTTTTGCTTAAAATTAGTAGCGACTCCAATAGATTTTGCGGTATTCCCCTGGAATAATTTTTGCTAATATTTGAAATATTAAGACATTTGCTCAAGATAAAGCGTAAACCCTTGCCTGTACTGTTTAATGTTAACCTTTTAACTGCCAAGTTAACTATATACTTCTCAAAAGTCTCGTCATCTTTAATATAAGTATCTTTAGCATTTTTTGTAACCTTATAAAGAGGTGGCTGCGCTATGTATAAATAGCCCCTTTCAATCACCTCACGCATATACCGGAAAAAGAAAGTTAGAATCAAAGTTCTTATATGTGAACCATCAACGTCTGCATCTGTCATAATGATGATTTTGTGATATCTAGTTTTTTCAATGTCAAAGTGTTCACTTCCTATTCCCGCACCAATTGCAGTGATTAAAGAACCTATTTCTGCAGATGAAAAAATACGATCTAAACTTACACGTTCCACGTTTAGAATTTTCCCCCTTAAGGCAAGTACTGCTTGTGTTTTACGGTTACGCCCCTGCTTCGCAGTACCACCTGCAGAATTACCCTCTACTATAAATAATTCCGATAACTCAGGAACCTTTTCCTGACAATCAGCAAGCTTTCCAGGTAGAGTAGAAATATCAATACTGTTTTTATTTTTAACTAACTCCCTTGCTTTTCTCGCAGCTTCTCTTCCTTTAGCTGACCTAATTACTCTTTCCACTATACTTGCTGCCAACTTTGGATCAGTCTCAAGTACTGTACTCAATTTATCAGAAACTATGCTCTCCACAACTGTGCGCGCTTCAGAACTGACTAACTTGTCTTTTGTCTGTGAAGAGAACTTAGGATCAGGCATTTTGAGAGACAAAACACAAGTTAACCCTTCTCTAACATCTTCTCCAGTCAAGCTCACTTTTGCTTTCTTTAAAAACCCCTCGTCAGTTGCATAGTTAATTGATACATCTTGTTAATGCGGACCTAAACCCTGCCAAATGTGTACCACCATCCCGTTGTCTTATATTATTTGTAAAGCATAACATATGCTCGTAGTAGGAGTCATTCCACTCCATTGATATTTCTATGCTGATACCAAGATCATCTGCATCACCCTTCATGCTGGTAATTTTGGTAACATGCGTTTTATTCTTGTCTAAGTACCGCACGAAATTTGCTGTGCCAAAATTATCTTTAGATTGTTTACTATCGTTAAAGTGAGACTCTATATACGGTTTGTTACGCAAGTCACGCAAAGTGATGTTGATATTTGAATTTAAAAAAGCTAATTCTCTGATACGATTTTCAAGAGTGGAGTAACTAAAATCAATACTACTAAAAGTCTCCGTTGACGGCATAAATGTTACTCTAGTCCCTCTTTTGTTTGTGTTCTTATTCACTATCTTCAAAGGCTCAATAGACTCACCATCTTCAAAGCGCATAAAGTGTTCTTTCCTATTGCGCCAAATAGTTAATTCCAGCCAGCTTGACAATGCATTTACAACTGAGATTCCAACACCATGTAATCCGCCAGAAACCTTGTAGGTATTGCTGTCAAATTTACCACCTGCGTGTAATTGGGTCATTATTACCTCTGCTGCTGATATTCCTTCTTCGTGAATATCAGTTGGAATGCCACGACCATTATCGGTTACAGATACTGAGCCATCTTCATTTATGCTAACCTCAATTTTGTCACAATATCCAGCTAAAGACTCATCTATCGCATTATCAACAACCTCATATACCATATGATGCAAACCAGACCCATCATCAGTATCCCCAATGTACATACCTGGACGCTTCCTTACAGCATCAAGACCTCTTAAGATTTTTATTGCATCAGCGTTATAGTTACTTTCCATGAAACCGTTTTATTTATAAATATTAATTAATATTATATTAATATATACTGATTAGCAACATCTTTAAACTATGAGGAAAGCTTTGGTTATGATACACAATTGTACGGACATTGCAATTTGATAAATCAAGGTTAAAAAATAGCTCATAAAATGCAAAGCCCACTTTACAGACCTTAAGAACCCCTTATATGGGGATGTTTTAGGCCTAAAATTTATCTTTAATCTTTATTTAAGTGACAAAAGCACATTATTAAACTAGGTGTGTTATGTTTAA
>NZ_NJBR02000056.1:0-1100 GCF_002204235.2 Wolbachia endosymbiont of Wuchereria bancrofti | reverse complement strand
CAATTTCCACTGCACAAGGAACGGATAGGCAATAATGGAAAAGAAGCCATACTGAAGTAAGTAAAATAGTGAAGTTTAAATGGCATTGAAATCAAAATTATTGGATGGAAGGGTCGTAGAATCAGCAAAAGAAATGCTGAAGAAAGTACGAAATAACACATATGTTGCAAAAAAACTAAGTGCTGTAATTGTAGCAAGAAAGCACAGTATAGCAGCCGTAGCAAAAATGTGTTGAATTTCAAGAACAGCACTGACTGTATGGACAAGGTACCTAAAATTTGGAAGAAAAGAAAAATTGTTTGCTACTCCTCAACGTTGCAGAAAAACTAGATTGATCAGAGTCAATTTGAACAAGTTGAAGTATAGATACAAGAAAACTCTAATATTACTATTAAAGAAATGAGAATAGAATCCAGGAAAAATTTGGCTTGAATGTTAGCAAGTCTACAGTACACCTTAATATGCAAAAAATGAGGTTTTCGTATATCACGCTAAGACCAATTCATAATGGACAAGATAAAGGTAGGTAGGAATAGTTAAAAGTTTTTGATGAGACTGTTGGCAAGTATCATGAATAAGAGCTATTTTTCTTTGATTAATCGCGGTTTGGCACACATTCGAAGGTTGGCACGGGTGGTTTTAAAAAAGGCGTTAGAATACAGGTTAAAGTAAAGTTAGGTAGACAAAATTTTTATCTCTACAGTACAGTTAATCCTAGGAATGAAGAGAGTTCTAGCTTATTTGCACCGAATATCAACACTGATTGTATGAATATATTTCTTGAACAAATGTTGCAATATTTAAGAACACAAGAAGCCTTTCTTGTCATGGATTGTGCTAGTTGGCATAATTTAAAAAATTTAAAGATACCTAAAAATATCAAGATTATATACCTATCGCCGTACTTACCTTAGCTTAATCCTATTGGGAAGCTTTGGTTGTATATAAAACAGAACATTTTGCGTAATAAAGTATATAATACAATTGCTTTGCTTGAGAGCGCTTTATGCAAATTTATTATCTCTCCTTCTCGCTCCGCAATAAAACAACTCTGCAATGTCACTTATTTGACCTATTAACAATGAGAATTGGTATAAGGA
>NZ_NJBR02000055.1:0-11383 GCF_002204235.2 Wolbachia endosymbiont of Wuchereria bancrofti | reverse complement strand
TGTTGTCTTCCCATGGTCCACATGTCCTATCGTTCCTACATTGACATGCGGCTTCCCAAATGCTTCCACTACTTGTGCTGTAGCTTCTACTGCTGTTGTCATAATCGTTACCCTTAATTATACTTTAACTCATCGACCACATACTGTGGTACTTGTTCATAACAAGAAAAATGCATGCTATATTGAGCTCTTCCTTGAGACATAGAACGCAAAACATTTATATAACCAAACATATTTGCAAGAGGCACTAAAGCAAGAATTATGGTGCTATTATTATGTGTCTCCATACCTAAAACCTGTCCCCTCCTACCATTTACGTCGCCCATAATATCGCCCATATATTCCTCAGGTGTAATAATCTCAACTTTCATTATAGGCTCTAACATTTTTGGGCCAGCCTTATTTGCCATTTCTTTAAAAGCACCCTTAGCAGCTAGCTCAAAAGCCAAAGGACTTGAATCAACTTCGTGAAAAGCACCATCAATAAGAGTAGCCTTAAAATCGATAACCGGAAAGCCAGAAACCATACCTCCTTCTTTTATCAATTCCAGACCATTTTGCACACCAGGAATATATTCTCTTGGAATTGCACCACCTACAATTTTACTTTCAAATTGAAATCCAGAACCAGCCTCAAGAGGCTTAAACAAAATCTTTACTTTAGCAAATTGACCAGCACCGCCTGATTGCTTCTTATGCGTGTAATCAATTTCAACAGATTTAGTAATAGTCTCACGATATGCAACTTGAGGAGCGCCAATATTGACATCAACGTTAAATTCACGCTTTACTCTATCAGTAATGATTTCAAGATGTAATTCACCCATACCTTTTAATATAGTCTGACCATTTTCTGCATTCACTGGAATTCTTAAAGAAGGATCTTCTGCAACTAACCTACTTAAAGCAATACCCAATTTCTCCTGATCTGAAGCAGTTCTAGGTTCTACAGCAACTTCAATAACAGGTTCAGGAAATTCCATACGTTCTAACAATATAGGAAAATCAGATGAACATAAAGTATCACCAGTGATTGCTTTCTTCAATCCCACTAAAGCAACTATATCCCCAACTTTAGCTTCATTTATATCTTCCCTATTGTTTGCATGCATAAGTAACATTCTACCAATTCCTTCAGTCTCATTTTTTCCTGCATTTAACACAGTAGATTTAGACTTCAACTTACCGGAATAAATACGAATAAACGTTAAGTTACCCACAAATTTATCTGTCATCACCTTAAATGCAAGAGCAACAAATTTCTCTTTTTCTGAAGGTTTAACCTTAATTTTCTTTTCTAAATCCTTAGGATCAGTCCCAACAACTTCATCAACATCAACAGGAGAAGGTAAGAAATCAACTATACTGTCTAAAAGTGGTTGCACGCCTTTATTTTTAAATGCTGATCCACACAACACAGGAACAAATGCTCCTTTAATAGCTCCGCTTCTCACGCATCTTTTCAACAAATCTACTGGCAAGTCGTTAGATTCAAAGTAAGCATTCATTGCTTCATCATCCATTCCAGCAGCAGTGTCTAATAAAAGATTTCGATACTCTTGAGCCTTATCAAGTAAATCAGAAGGAATATCTTCATAAGAAAATTTAGCACCTAATGTCTCTTCTTCCCATATAATGGCTTTCATAGAAATTAGATCAACTACACCTTTAAAATCTTTTTCACTTCCTATTGGTAGCTGAATGACTAAAGGTACTGCCCCAAGCTTACTCTTTATCATATTAACACATCGATAAAAATCGACTCCTATTCTATCCATCTTGTTAATAAAACAGACACGAGGAACACTATACTTATCAGCTTGATGCCAAACAGTCTCAGATTGAGGTTCAACTCCCGCCACTCCATCAAATACAGCAACTGCACCATCTAAAACTCTTAAAGACCTTTCGACTTCAATAGTAAAGTCAACATGACCGGGAGTGTCTATTATATTGATTCTATAACCATTCCAAAAACAAGTTGTTGCAGCAGACGTGATTGTAATACCACGTTCTTTTTCTTGCTCCATCCAATCCATAGAAGCTGCACCATCATGCACTTCACCAATTCTATTTTGCTTACCAGTATAAAATAAAATACGCTCTGTTGTGGTAGTCTTACCAGCATCTATATGAGCCATTATACCTATATTTCTGTATTTGGATATATCAATTTCCATATCACCATCAATTAGCTAATGTTAAAAACGAAGATGAGAAAAAGCCTTGTTAGCTTCAGCCATTTTATATTTTTCTTCACACATCTTAAATGCACCACCGCGTTTATTATATGCATCCAATATTTCAGAGCACAAACACTTAAAAAACTCTTTTCCACTTTTTTTTCGCGTAGCAGAAGCTGATTTAACAATCCACCTCAACGCCAAAGAAACAGCTCTATCTTTTTTAACTTCAACAGGCACTTGATAAGTTGCACCACCAATACGACGGGAACGCACTTCTACAGAAGGTGTAACATTCTCCACTGCCGTTTCAAAAATTGACACTCCTCTTTCATTCACCTCTTTTTCAGCTGAAGATAAAGCATTATAGACAATTTTTTCTGCAACGGATTTTTTACCATATTTCATGATTACATTAATGAAACGCATCAGCAAAACACTATCGTAACGCGAATCGGGACTTATTTTTCTCTTCCTTGCTTTATTTCGACGAGCCATAAAACCTTAACTAGATTTTTTTACACCATATTTTGAACGAGCCTTTTTGCGATTTTGTACACCACGCAGATCAAGAGCACCTCTTATTATATGATAACGCACACCTGGTAAATCTTTAACCCGACCACCACGTATTAAAACAACAGAGTGCTCTTGTAAATTATGGCCTTCGCCAGGTATATAAGCTGTCACCTCACCATACCCACTAATTCTTACTCTAGCCACTTTACGTAGTGCTGAGTTAGGCTTCCTAGGAGTTGTAGTGTACACTTTAGTGCAAACACCTCTTCTCTGAGGGTTGCTTTTCCCCAAGGCTGGCACCTTCTTCTTACAGGACAATTTCAACCTGCCCTTACGTACTAATTGATTTATCGTAGGCATATGTTAAAAACCCAAGCTCATTAAAATAACTTAAGTTCTAGTTATAAAATAATAAACCTCAATAGTCAATATAAAAATAAACATTACTATTCTAATAATTTGAGCCCACTAAACTCTTAGTAACAATAGACTCCTTAGTAATCATTATTTGAGAAAAAAGCTCAGCGTATGATCAGAAAAAAGAACCTGCTCAGATAACAGAGTTCTATATAGATCGACCCTGTTGTGAATCTGCATCCCTGCTCCTTTCAATTTGTTCTGCAAAAGATATCTCCTGCTCACTAGTATGCTGAAGGGCTTAGCAATTTCATGCACAACAGCAGTAACTGCAGTCAAGAACGTTTTCAATAACGCACCTAGAGCTCCTCCAAACTGCTTCCCTACCATATATACGAACTTGTTTTTCATTGTCATCAGCGATTTCCCCTGCTCTCCTTTTCGGATTCATCCTATGAGCAATGACTGAAAACAACACTTCCCTAAAAGACTTCATTCATTTCTTTGCTTCATGAACATCTTCATCGCTTGCTGCCTCATGTTCATGGCTTAAGTGCTTAGCGTTCATTAGCTCCTTTTGTTGCTGAGCAAACATACCACTTAACACTTCTCCCATTATTTTTTTCCTTTGTTTTTCTATGACTCTTTCTCATAGACTCTAATTTATCACGATTATGCTTTGCAGTTTTAAATTCTATATCAATATCTTCAGATACTGCCCAACTATACAAAGTTTCTATGAGCCTATCTATACCTCGCTTTACTTGCATAGTCCTTTTGTAACTATCTAAACGATTCCTTCATCAATTTGATCTAAAATGTCCCTAAAAGTTTTTAAATAGTCTTAAATATACTGTGCTATATCTTTCTCTTTGTGTTGCTCTTTTCTTGGTTTAGCTGACTTCATTTTTTAAATCCCTCTCTCTTCTATAATCGTTATTTCCTTACTATTATTGTTTCCTTTTTTAAAAAGATAATCGCCATTCATAATTTGATTAAAATTTTCACCAACTACTATTGTATATGAAAAGATTAAATTGATGTTAATGGATGGTATTTACAACTTCAGCGCTAGCTAAAACTACAGTGAAGCTGTCAAAGCAGCGGGGCCATAATAACCTCTCATACAGTTCAACTGAACATCTGAGCCTAACCTTCTCTCTAGCATTAAAACTAATTTTATAATCATATTAGAGTTCAATATAGCAGAATTACATGACAATTCATCAGCCAATGTGGAGTCTAAAATTCCTTTGATTTTTATTGTAATGTGTCTGCTTCTAGCACAATCCAATACTTTTCCCCAGCTAAAAGAAGAAGTACCTTTTATTTTCTCTATTATTACGCAAAGTAAACCTCAAATTTCGTATATTATTTAATATGACAAAATTATTATCATGACCTTTAATCTTTAGCTGCAACTTGCTCATTATCACCCCCTTTTATAAAAATATCAAAATTAATTGTCGATGTGAGACTTCATCATGCTGATCTATAGCGCAATCACTCTCTAAAATGGTTCCATTATCAAGACCTTTAATACCCTCAAGTATCAAGTTAATAAGTTTTGTAACGGCAAACGCACTACTTATATGATAAGTATATAAGTCGCATAAGAATCTTGCCTTCGTAGCAAAATTGTATAGCGTATGAAGGTTGTTATGATTTACCACGTACAATCTTAAGTAAGGAATAGTGACCTGCTTAGGTAAGTAATTATAAACTTAGTAACGTATTTCCTTAAATTAGAGTCCGCTTTTAGCGCTGTATAAATGCTATTGTACAACTCATTTATAACCTGAATTTTCTCTATAATTGACCCCTTTGTCCACGATTATTTAAAAAACAACCCATGGTTCACGGAATGGGGAATACACCTCCTTCACTTCAGACAAATATCTATTCACCTCCGATTTCACGATTTTTATAAAGAGCAGAAACATGCTGCACAATACCTAGCTTTATCTGTCCAGAAGAACACTGTCATAGCCGGCTTCATATACAACATCAACTCTTATTGCATTCAAATAATTGAAAAATTCAACGTAGTCTCCTGCATAACTGAAACGATATTTAAGTGTTCTCTTCTCTTCACTTTTAGATATTGTGCAGTAGCAGATATTATTACCTTAATAGAATCATAGCTTAAATAGATTCTATGAAGTACATAACCTTCACAATAAAACTTGCCAAGTTTGTTTTACTAGCTACTTTTTCATATACCATCCAGCGTAATCGGTTGCTATAAAAATTAGATTTGAGATCAACTTATCATCTTGAGCATTTTCAATGCACAAAAAAGATTTAACTTCTTTCAAAGTCACTGGAAGAGATCCAGGCTTAGATTTATGCTTGCAATATATTCTTGCTGAAATAGACATAATAACCCCCCTTTATGTATGTATGGCGTAAGTAAGATTTCCCCCTCACTTGTTAATAGGATCTATGGCTTCGAGATACCATAAGAATGTCGAGAAACCACACCTATTTCAGCTAAATTTCGCGCATTCAATATTAAGTTAAATCTGTATAGCAGCAATTCTAAATGCTTGAAAATTTTGAACTTTTTGCTATAAGTTCCTTACTGTGTGTCCTACTACATCAAGGAGAGAACGTATTAAAGCTATTTCTCCCTTTTTGTTAATAAAAATCGAACTTACAGCGTATTCAACTAGGCCAGATTTCAGCAAATTAACATTTTGAGGATAAATATTATTGAAGATGAAGTTTAACTCACTAGCAAGTAAATTGTGAAACTTTTGCACACTATTATATGCGATATTTTTAAGCTCATGCGCAAATTCATCTTGAGCGACAGTTGTTACATTCTTAATTTCTTCATAAAACTATTTCAGCTTCTTTCTCTTACTCTTAAAATTTTTTGTGAAAATTTCCATATTTATTTAACTTAACCACTATTGCAATTATAATGATAATGAAAAATTACCAAAGTAAAAAATTTATACTCCACCTACAACTGTACAAACATCTGATTGAAAGGTAACTCTTCTTCCGTAATTCGAATAGCTGACACTGGTTACGGATATTGTTTCCGACGCATTCTCTCAGAACACGTTATCTACTAAATAACTTGCAAATACTTTTTACTAGATTCCAGCATCAAGCACTATCTTAAGACTTTAACCTCTTACAATACTCTAACGCACAAATACCCTAACCCCATCAGCGTATAAGTTTGCATGGCTTTTTCCAGTGCTGAGCAGTGCTAGCCCGATGTTGTCTACGCTAGAGCGCAGTTCCCCTACTTCCTCATTATTTTCATTCGTTACTTTAGTGCCAATATTGGGCAGTGCATTATCCCCCTCAACAAGGTAAAGCTTTTTTCTGAATATTTCTTGTCTGCTCATTCGACTTACAACTTCCTGACCTATATAACATCCCTTGTTAAAACTTATACCGTTTATTTTATCGATTAAATATTGCAGCGGAAACGACAAATTTTGCACCATATCTTTTGCTCCATCTGGAACAAGATTTTGGATTCTCACTCTCTCATATTGAGCAAAATCTCCAACTAGTTCCTTTATTTCATTTTTGTGTATTATCCTCATTTCCAATAACTTATGTCTTGGGTCTTGAAAAATAATCTGTGATTCATTGCTACACTCCGTTGACTTAGTATCAAACAAAATCCCAACCTTATATAGTGCACTAATGTCCTTAATCTTCACTCTTAAATAAGTTTTGAGCAAATCTAGTTTCTCAATTATTTGTTGCAAGTACATGTTTTCACATTCCAAGAAGATACATTTGCCATATCCAATAAGAAAAAAATCGTATAGGTATTTTCCCTGAGGACTAAGTAATAAAGAATAAATAGCCTTTTGGCTATTCAACTTATTGATATCATTTGTTATAACACCCTGCAGGAAACCCCTCGTATCTGGGCCGTATAAAACTATTACACCACGGCTTGGTAATGGTATATAACCCATAAAATTTCTACTAATGAACCTAAATTTCACTATACAGCATCGGGCACTTCTCGTCTTCTCATATTTTACAAGTTACAGCCCTTGAAATCTAACTTACAAATGTATATATAGACTTACAGGTTAATTTGTTGATGAGGAAAAACGAATGTCAAGTGTAAGCTTAAGTGTATTGGATGATAGTGTTCTGATTAAACCTATCAATGAAGAAAAGCAAGGTGGGATTGTACTTCCATCAAGTGCTGAAAAGAAACCTACTAAAGGTGAAGTTATAGCAACCGGTGAAGGTTCACGCAATTCAAGTGGCGAACGCATAGCTTTGACTGTAAAAGCTGGTGATAAAGTGTTTTATCGCCAATGGGCTGGTACAGAAATAGAACACGGTAGTGAAAAGCTTATCGTAATGAAGGAGTCAGATATACTTGCTATTATTAAGTAGCAGTCTTTATTTTTACTAAATTGAAACAAAGCACAATATAGTGCATTACAAATAATTTTATTATAGTTTTCTAAGTTTTTTATTAACAAGAGGTGATAAAAATGACTAATGTAGTAGTGTCAGGTGAACAGTTGCAAGAAGCTTTTCGTGAAGTTGCAGTAATGGTGGACTCAACGGTAGCAATAACTGCTGGACCTAGAGGAAAAACAGTAGGGATTAACAAGCCCTATGGAGCACCAGAAATTACAAAAGATGGTTATAAGGTAATGAAGGGTATTAAGCCTGAAAAACCTTTACATGCTGCAATAACAAGCATCTTTGCTCAAAGTTGTTTTCAATGTAATGATAAAGTTGGTGATGGTACAACAACGTGTTCAATACTAACTAGCAACATGATAATGGAAGCCTTAAAGTCAATTGCCGCTGGAAACGATCGTGTTAGCATCAAAAACGGGATGCAAAAGGCAAAAGATGCAGTATTAGAAGGGATTACATCAATGTCCCGCACAATTCCTTTGGAAAAAATGGATGAAGTAGCACAAGTTGCAATAATTTCTGCAAATGGTGATAAGGATATTGGTAATAGCATTGCTGATGCTGTTAAAAAAGTTGGAAAAGAAGGTGTGATTACCGTTGAAGAAAGTAAGGGCTCAAAAGAGTTAGAAGTTGAGCTTACTACTGGTATGCAATTTGATCGTGGTTATCTTTCTCCATACTTTATCACAAGTAATGAGAAAATGATTGTAGAATTTGATGATCCATATCTCTTAATTACAGAGAAAAAATTGAGCATTATACAGCCATTACTTCCTATTCTTGAAGCTGTTGTTAAGTCTGGTAGACCTTTACTTATTATTGCAGAAGATATTGAAGGTGAAGCATTAAGTACTTTGGTTATCAACAAATTGCGTGGTGGTCTAAAAGTTACTGCAGTGAAAGCTCCAGGTTTTGGGGATAGAAGAAAAGAGATGCTTGAAGATATAGCAGCTTTAACTGGTGCTAAATATGTAATAAAAGACGAGCTTGGAATCAAGATGGAAGACCTAACTCTTGAAGATCTCGGTACTGCTAAAAATGTTAAAGTTACTAAAGATAATACCACAATTGTCAGCGGAAGCAGTGACTCTGATAGAGTAAAAGCTAGAGTCGAGCAGATCAAATCTCAAATTGAAACCTCAACTTCTGATTATGATAAAGAAAAGCTAAGAGAGCGTCTAGCAAAGCTATCAGGTGGCGTTGCTGTGCTTAAAGTCGGTGGAGTAACTGAAGTAGAAGTTAAAGAACGTAGAGATAGAGTTGAGGATGCATTACATGCAACAAGAGCTGCAATTGAAGAAGGTATAGTTCCAGGTGGTGGAGTTGCACTTCTTTATGCTTCGTCTGCTCTCGATAAGCTAAAAGGTGGAAGTGATGAAGAACAGATAGGTATAAATATTATCAAGAAAGTTCTCAGTGCCCCAATCAAGAGATTAGTTAAAAATGCTGGCCTTGAGTCCGCTGTTATAATTGATCATTTGACTAAGCAGAATGATAAAGAGCTTATATATAATGTCGAGGCTATGAATTATGCTAACGCATTTACTGCCGGTGTCATTGATCCAGCAAAGGTAGTACGTATTGCTTTTGAAACAGCGATATCTGTTGCAAGTGTGCTGATTACTACTGAATCTATGATAGTTGATGTACCAAACAAAGAAGAAAACGCTTCATCTCCTATGGGTGCAGGCGGCATGGGTGGAATGAATGGATTCTAAGTAAACGAAACCTTGGAGCAATTTGCTCCAAGGATACCTTTTAGTTCTCAAAATTTCATATTTTACTGTTTATTAAAGATAATACGAATAAATTGTAATACAGTTACTTTGTACAAAAAGGTACTATTGTATTGCTGTTTATTTTCTATAGTGATTTATTCTTTTCACTCCTTAGTGCTATATTAATAAATAGTTAATATAATGTTGTTAAATATAGTAGTAAAAATCTAAATACTTCCTTTACAAAAGAATAGAATTATCTTTATGAAAATACGTATATATTTAATATTGTTTTTGCTTTTCTCTTGCACTCAACTGTATGCTGACGCAGAAGTTGCAAAATTTGATTTGCTTATTGGTAAGGTAAATGAAGCAAGCCTCACCTTTGAAGGTGCAATAAAGGTTACAATAAAACCAGGCTGGCATATATATTACAAAGATCCTGGAGATTTCGGTCTTCCCACTTCTTTTGATTGCAAGGGTAATACATCAAATATAGATATTCACTGGCCTACTCCAAAGGAGCATAGAGATAATTTAGGAAGAGAGATATTTATCAGTAACGTATATGAGGACATGGTGTTATTTCCCTTTAGGGTGAATATGTTTTCAAGTCAAGAGTACGTTGATCTTAACTTTCATATAAAATATGCGATATGTAAAGATAAGTGCATTCCTAAAAATGCTGAGATAAAAGTGAGACAGCCACTGAAGAATTTTATAGATTCTGATGTCAATGAACTCATAAATGAGTGGTATAAAAAATAGAGCTCCAGATAGGTAATCTAGTTAAGCTGCCAAATTTCAGTGCGTACTGTACAAACGTTACAATTTACAGGTAATTTATGCAATAAATGATATTACGTGTGCTGATTTTACCATAAATATTTCAAATAAGATCTTGGGTAAAACCCCTGATTTTGAAGGTATTGGTGTTAATTTTTCTTATCCACTGCAGGTATTGTATGGTGCTGTCCACTTGGTCGTCATGACAGATTCCTGGAAACATTAAAATCTCATACTCAAAATCGTTTAGCCATACTGCTTGATGCAGTAGAAAAACCTTGCCAGACTCTATAGTCGGAACAATTTAATGAAATCAAGTGAGCTTATTATTATGTGGCATTATTTTGACAACGGGTAAATCACTGCTTACCTCCAGATCTTGTACTAATTGTTGACCACTTGTTTCTGCTTTAGTCAAAATTGCATGTGGCATCCATCTTTCTGCTAAGGATAAAACTTGCTCTTTAAGTTTTGGATATTCAAGTTTTGCACGTTATACATCAAGTAAATAGAATTTATTACCTACTTTTGCCCAGGTAGTGCAGACGCTAAAGTTGCTAGCGTCGCCTGTTAAAACTGTAGTATCCCAGCTTTAAGCTACAGGCAAGAGATCATCAGGAAAACTTCTATAGCGCTTCAGCCACTCTTGTTTAATTATATCACTTGAAAGTGACAGAGGGTTTTGTTGACATTGTACAGCAAAAGCGTAATTCCCAAGTCAGCTTTTATCGTTTCAATCTCTTCTTTTCCTCCATCTAAGAGATATAGCAACTGACCTTCTTCTCTCGAGGGTAATATTAAAGGTGGCGTTGTTTTAGCACTTGATGCTGTAATTCAGCTCTTGTACTTATTTGTAGTTACTCTGATTACAGGGATTAAGAGAAGGGGACATTGGCTTTTCAATTGAATAGATAGACTCCTTATTTTTAGCTATTGTTGACAAACAAATTTAATGCAACATATTTTTCTGTTTGGAGAGAAGGTGTCCGTCAAATCTTCCTTGATGTAGCCTATGCACCACAAGCACAATTATTCCTTTTTTCTGTTGTTGAGCCTAGTTACTAAAGTCTGATCAAACTAGCTTGTGGCACGCTTTCTAAGCGTTTCGCTCAAAGCTTGAGCGGAACTCAGTGGGTCGTCAACGATAATAAAATCACCGTCTTTGCCGGTTAATGTGCTCCCAACAGACGTTGCAATTTTGTATTCTCTCCGCATTGTTTGAAATTTATATTTCGTATTTTGTTCTATGGATAGTTCTACTTCTAGAAATAGCTTTTTATACCAATCAGATTGCATTGTGCACCTAGTATCGAGCGAGTGCTTTTCGCTGGGAATAGCTTACAACTATTACTCTATACTCACATCCCGTACTACCGTTTTGAAAGCATAACT
>NZ_NJBR02000054.1:0-16852 GCF_002204235.2 Wolbachia endosymbiont of Wuchereria bancrofti | reverse complement strand
TGTAATTGCCAATATAAAAGCCTTTAACAAAAAGGCTTTTGATTTTTGTTGATCTTCTCTATCACCTTTAAAGTCAATTTAAACTTACTTGTTCCAATCTCGAGCAATTGAATTTTGAATGAACTTAACCCTTTCATCAACTAAATGACCAGGGTCAACATCAGCAGAGATTGTTACTGTGCGTAATCCATTAATCCTACTCAGTTTATTTATCTTTTTTTCTGGAGCATATTTTACTATGTTGCTCATAGGGTACAGGCTGTTAGCCGTATTAATGAAAAGATTTTCCACAGTCTTCATGTTGCGATCCTTTTCAGGAAAGCAAAGTACAATGTCGATTTCTCTATCCAGGTTATTTGACCTATATTTTCCAATGAATACTCCATTTGTAATCATTTTTATAAAGTCGCCAATAGTTGCAACACTTACCCCAGAACTTGTAGCCTTATTTTTGTCAATACTCATGTTCCATTTTACTGCAGGTGTTGATCTGCTGTCTTGAATATTTACAAACCCTGATAAAGGTTGGTCCATAATTTTAGAATTTTCTCTGCTGCTAAATCCAAGCCAGACACGTCTCCGCTAAGATTAATTTGTATTGGCTTATCAGCCGATGGCCCTAACTTCTCTCCTTGGAGATCAATTATTACTCCTTTCATACCCTACACACTGCCTCTCATATCATCTAATATAACCTAACTTTGCGCCTAAAACGCCAATTCACAAGTTCCAATCGAATTCTGGCAACAACACTATCACCAAATAATCCTGACTTAGCATAGAAAACTCTAACTTCCTTCTTCATATTTAAAAAGCACGATCCCCTACTTTTCTAAGTACCAGATCTCGTTCTTTGGTTGATAAGCTTTCTTTTGCTTTAACACTAATTAAGATATTGTCTGAGTCCACCTTCGAAAAAAACTTTACTCCAGGGCCAAAGGTAAAGTACAACACACTAAACGAAAATAAAACTAATACACAGCACACACAAATTTTTTAGGATGGTCTAAACTTTCTCTAATATGAGTATGTAAGCTCTTATTACAGGTCCAGTATTCTTTATCTCACCACTTTCTATTGCATTCATTTTTTCAACTTCCTCTTTTGAAGCCCTGAAGGCTTGTCAAACATTGAACTAAGTATTGGTATGAAAACCAAAGCCATAATGAGCGAACCAGCCAGAGTTAGAATTATTGTAATTGGTATACACTGCATAAACTTACCGACTGCATTAGGCCACAATAGTAGAGGAAAAAACACTGCTAATTTTGTCAAAGTTGATGATAGAACTGGGCAGAACATATTATGGACTGCGGTATGAAAGGCTTCTACTTTGTCCATTCCACAGATCATCTTTCTACCAGCATATTCGTTGACTACAATTGCATCATCAACTAGCATACCAATCGCCATAATTAAACTAAAAAGTACGATAATATTTAAAGTTATGCTCATGAAGTAAAGGGCTATTATTCCAATAAGAAAAGAGCCAGGTATCGAAAGTGCTACAAGGATAGCAATCCTTGTTCCCATAGAGAATATTATTACGATCGATATCAACAATACGGCAAATATTATGCAGTTTTCCGGTCATCCAATACTACGGACATCTTTGACTGGTCGTTTAAATACACCACTTTTAGATTTTTAGGCAGCTGGTCTCGTGCCTTATCCACTAAGTATTTTACTTAATTTACTGTATCTATTATGTTTTTTCCATTACGTTTTGAAATTTCTAATACTATACTAGACAGCCCATTGATATGAGCAAATTCTTTGTGGTCTTCAAATCTAGGGTACACTTTTGCTATGTTCTTTATTTTCAAAACTGCATTACCTTGAGACCTGATAAGAATGTTCATAATATCTTCTACGTCTTTTAATAACCCTGATATTCTAATCGAGAATTTGCTTGTATCGTTGTCAAGTGAGCCAGCTTCTACTAGTTTAGTATTGCTTGATATAGCATAAAATATTTCATCTGATTGAATGGTGTATTTTGTTAGGGCTGTAGATTCAACTATTACTTCTACTATTTCCTTACGCTACCTGCCATTTCAACTTTGAGAACACTTGGCGGAGATTTCTATTTCTTTTTTCAAATTATGCGCTACCTCAGTTAAAGTCCTCTCTGGTGAATTACTAATTAATCCAACATTTAGTATAGGAAATAAGCTTAAATTTATTTCGCTGATTATCGGAGGCCCTACTTCAACAAGTAGCTTCGATTTTATGTTCGAAAATTTTGAATGAACATTATCTAGCACTTCCTTATTACTATACTCTGTGCCAAATTTAAGTATTATATGTGCACCATCACTAGTTGCTAGGGCTTTTATTCCTCAACTCCTTCTATAGACCTCAGTTCATTTTCTATTGGAATAGCTAATAACTTCTCACTATCTTCAACGGAAATCCCAGGGAGTCTGACGAACACACTGATATAGAAATTTGTATGTCAGGGTTGCTTTCTCTTGGCATTTTTATATAGGCGTATGAACCAAAAATAAAAATTACTATAAGCAACAATATTACCGTCCTATTCCTCTCTATAAGTAAGCTTTTCATATTGATATTTTATTGAACATACATACTTTTGTACAACATTATAGCCGAGATACATTATATATTAATTAACTCTTATATAATCTTTAAAATATTAATATTAGATATTAAAATTATCACAAAATTACAATTACAAAAGAAGCTTCGCACAGTAATACTAGAACAGTATTTGATGGATTATTATGGTGGCAATTTCAAGCATAACAAAAGGCAAAAGTAAAGCAGTTAAGTCTGCTTTAGCTGGAGCTCTGTCAGCTTTAATATTTTTAACAGCAATCCATATTGCTGCAAAAATAGCCATTGTTATTTTCGCTGCCATAGTCACTCACTTACTGCTTTCACTAACTCATAAAATAATAGCTAAGAAATTCGAGCCTACTAAAACTCGTACTCCAAAAAAACAAAGTTCTAGGAGATGAGGTCTCAAAAGATGAAGGATATAACAGTGAAGGTGAAAAAAATAACATTGTAGTACCTGTAAAGAGCCCAGAAGAAACTGAAGCTAATTTAAAAGAGAAAATAATAAGAAAAAGGTCAGAGGAAGAAATGAAAAATGGATTACCTAAACATATGGAATACGAAGGTAATGCACTGCCTGAAAATACTGAAGCTAAAACTGATAGTTGCTCTATTAATTATATAAAAACTATGGTAGTACCTGATAGAATCGTCCTTTATATGCAAGATAGCGAGAAACAAAGTGCTAGCCAAGATGACACAGGTCAAACCCAATTTAAAGAAAACTACATGAACTTGATGCGATCTCTTCCTGAATATATAGATGCATGCGGTAATCTACTTTTACCGCTGCAAAGCAAACTTACTGATATGGAGCTTGAATTTGAAAGGTACGCAGGATACAAACCATCACCCCTAAGTCTAATGAATATTTCATCCTATTAAAGAGAAAGACATCTGTGAATCAATCCAAGCACATAAGTTTAGTGTTACCGCCAAATGCTGCAGTGTTTACACTTACAACTTTTTCTGTAGAAAAACGCTGCAAATAATGAGGACCTCCAGCTTTCGGTCCAGTGCCAGATAGTCCTCTACCGCCAAATGGTTGCACGCCAACTACTGCACCTACTTGATCGCGGTTGATGTACACATTTCCAACTGATATTTTTTTGCTTATTGAATCGATTTGATTTTGTATGCGGCTCTGCAAAGAAAAAGTAAGCCCATATCCTGTATTATTTATATCGCTTATAACTCCATTCAATTGTGACTTATTAAAACGTATGATATGCAAAATAGGGCCAAACACTTCTTGTTTTAATTGCGAAATCTTCTGTATCTCATAAATATATGGAGAAAAGAAATGACCGTTATGAGAATTTGTATCCATAGGCACCTTGGATAAAAGGCTTGAATCCCTATCTCCTGACATCTTCTCCGTATACTTAGTCAGCACATCAATAGATGCTTTGTCAATTATTGGACCAATATCAGTGCTAAGTTGTATCGGATCACCAACCTTTAACTCTTGAGCCGCATCACATATCATTTTTATCTGTTTTTCTGCTATATCTTCTTGAATAAATAGCACCCTAAGTGCAGAACAAAGTTGGCCAGCGCTGCGAAATGCAGAAAGCAGAACATCTACAGTCACTTGCTCCAAGAGAGCAGAGCTGTCAACAATCATAGCATTTAATCCGCCAGTTTCAGCAATAAATGGCACGATGGGACCATTCCTGCTAGCAAGCATTCTATTAATCATTTGAGCAGTTTGTGTTGAACCAGTAAAAGCTACACCAGAGATTCTATTATCTGGCACTAGTGTTTTACCTAAATATTGACCATCTCCTGGAATAAGATGCAGTACATCTTTTGGTATCCCAGCTTCGTGTAATATCTTAACAGCTTCATAGGCAATAATCGGCGTTTGCTCTGCTGGTTTTGCCAGTACTGCATTACCTGCTGCAAGTGCAGCTGAAACCTGCCCAATGAAGATAGCAAGTGGAAAATTCCATGGTGATATGCATAAAAAAACTCCTCTACCCTCAAAAAAGATGAAGTTATCTTCGCCTGTCGGGCCTTGCAGTTTTTTCCAATTATTCAGTTCATTTCTTGCTATTATCGCATAGTAACGCAAAAAGTCTACTGCTTCTCTTACTTCTGTTATTGCGTCGGATAGAACTTTCCCTGCTTCCACGATTAGAATGTAAATCAATTCTTTCATCTTTTCTTCAAGCAAATCTGCAGCTTTTTCAAGGTACCCAGTACGCTTTTCTGCTGAAACATTCTGCCACTTAATAAAAGCACTATGGGCTACTTCAAGAGCATTTAAAGCCTGATAGCCAGTTGTATTTGACACTTCCCCAATTACGTTTTCCAAGTGTGCTGGATTAACCACTTCGGTAAATTTAGCACTGTCAAACAGCGACTCTCCATTAATTATTGGTCCAACCTGCCATTTCCTCCCACTCAATTCTTTTATATCATTTGCAAATTGTGAAACTGTAACTGAATCGCCAATATCCATTCCTAAGGAGTTCTTTCTTTCCTCTCCAAAAATATCTTGTGGTAATGGAATGCTTGAGTGAGGTTCATACCCTAAGCTTTTAGCTTTTTCTAATGGATCTGAAACTAACTCTTCAATTTTAACATCAGAATCATTTATTTGATTGACAAATGAGCTATTAGCTCCGTTTTCAAGAAGGCGTCTAATAAGGTATGGCAATAAATCACTATGTTTACCAACCGGTGCATATATACGACAATTGATACTTGTTGCAAGTTCTGACATTGCATAATCATATAAATTCTTACCTATTCCGTGTAAGCGTTGGAACTCAAATCCAGGATGATTTTTATCAGCGAGCTCTACTATAGTAGCAAAAGTATAAGCATTATGAGTTCCAAAGCATGGATAAAAGTGACTTGTCTTACTCAAAAGTTTCCGCGCACAGGCAAGGTAGCATACATCAGTGTAGCTTTTTCTAGTAAATACTGGGTAACTACTTAACCCCAACTCTTGTGTGCGCTTGATTTCTGAGTCCCAATATGCTCCTTTCACAAGTCTTACCATAATTTTATGCTTTGATCGAATAGCAACATCTTCAACAAAGTCAAGAACAGACAAAGCACGTTTTTGATACGCTTGCACAGCTAAGCCAAGTCCTTCCCACTGTGAAAGTGACTCATCAAGACGCAATTGCTCGAATAAAACTAATGACATCTCAAGTCTTTCTGACTCTTCTGCATCTATACATAATGAAATATTATACTTTTTTGCTTCATGACAAAGTTCCAATACCTTAGTCCTCAGCTCTTCGGCTATATTACCGAATTGACAGAATTCATAACGTGGATGCAATGAAGAAAACTTGATTGAAATTCCATGTGACTTAAAACAATCGCTTGTGTCAGTGGATTCACCTATAGCTTTTATTGCATGCATATACGAGTTAAAATATTCTTCAGCATTCTCAGCTGTGTGAGCGGTTTCACCAAGTATACTAAAAGAGCATAAAAATTTGCTATGGCTATCCGACCTTACACTCTCCAATGCTTCTTCTATAGTTTCTCCAACAATAAAGTGCTTACCAAGCATCAGCATCGCTTGCTTCACTGCCTTGCGGATTATTGGCTCTCCAAAATTTTTGAGTAGTTTAGAAATTACGTGATAGAATTTCGGACCTTCTTCATTGCCTCTTAATACACTACTTCCTATCATCAAGCTCCATGTAGAAGCATTAACAAATAATGAAGAAGAACGCCCTAAGTGTTTACTCCATTCTTGATTGGCAATTTTATCTTTGATTAGCTCATCTATTGTATAATCATCTGGTATTCTAAGTAGTGACTCAGCAAGACACATTAGTGCTACTCCTTCGTCACTGGAAAGCGAATACTGCTGCATAAAAGAATCTATGACATCTAATTTGCTGCCTTTAATTTTTTCAACAACTTGTTTTGCAACATTGTAAATCCTATTTTTCGAATCAGCAGAAAGCTCTATTTTTTCTACAAGATAACGCGTATAGCTTTTTTCATCAGTACGATAAAACCCCTGCAAACGTTTTCTTAATTCGTTAGGTTCTTGTATAGAGCTGATCATATATAATTATCTACAAAACACCCTTTACCATATGTAAGGTAGAATTATACCATAACCTTGCGTAGAATAAATTATTATTTATATAAAGGGCTAGGATCGACTAAAAAAGTCTACTATCTACTGCGATAACTTCACTAAGTCAAGAGGACTGTGCAAGTATGTAACTTAACACTCCACCGCTCATTAAGTATTTCACCTCAGTTGCAGTTTGCACACAGCATTTTAGTTGAATTGATTGCTCCGAATTGTCTTTTCTTTTAATGATACATTCTAGATTCCCACTTGGTACTATTTCACCCTTTATGCTTATAATCTCACTACTATCAAATATCTTTCTGGTCACTCCGCCTTGAAATATAAGCGGAAGAACACCCATGCCGACCAAGTTTGATCTGTGTATGCGTTCGAAGCTTTCTGCAATCACAGCTTTAATTCCTAGCAACAAAGTACCCTTTGCTGCCCAATCTCTGCTTGAACCTGTGCCATATTCTTTCCCTGCAATAACAACCAATGGAACAGCTTCTTCTTTGTAACGCATTGCTGTGTCAAAAATTGACATAGTCTCTTGAGAAGGAATATGTTTTGTATAGCCGCCTTCATTGCTAATCATTTCGTTTTTTATTCTGATATTAGCAAAGGCCCCACGCATCATCACGTTGTGGTTACCACGACGAGACCCATATGAATTGAAATTCTGTGGTTCAATTCCAAGATTTTTTAAATATATACCTGCAGGACTATTTGAGGCAATATTTCCAGCGGGAGAAATGTGGTCTGTGGTTACACTATCACCAAACATTGCTAGTACTCGTGCATTTTTTATATCAACTACATTATCTTTATCATTTCCAGCTAATAAATCATCAAAATAAGGAGGATTCTGTATGTAAGTGCTTTTCGTGTCCCAGTTGTAAATTTCACTTCTCTCACACTTTATCTTTTGCCAATGTTCGTCACCAGAAAAAACATCCTTATACTTTTGTATGAACATCTCACACGTCACAATACTTTTAACACAGTCCTCAATTTCATTGTTCGTTGGCCATATATCTTTGAGATAGACGTTATTTCCATTTTTGTCTTTGCATATAGAATCTTTTGTTAGGTCAATCTGCACAGTACCTGCAAGTGCGTATACAATAACAAGTGGCGGAGATGCTAAGTAATTAGCCTTGACTAAAGGATGGATTCTCCCTTCAAAATTACGATTACCGGATAAAACCGCAGCAACGGTCAAATTTTTGTTTTTAATATCATCCTCTATATCTTTATTAAGTGGACCAGAATTTCCAATACAAGTTGTACAACCGTACCCAACCAAATTAAAGCCTAGAGTATTTAGATTTTTCTGTAATCCTGATTTTTCTAAATATTCTGTTACAACTTGTGATCCCGGGGCAAGAGAGGTTTTAACCCAAGGTTTTGATTTTATACCGAATTTTATTGCTTTACGGGCTATAAGACCAGCAGCAATCATCACACTTGGATTTGAGGTATTGGTGCAGCTTGTTATTGCAGCGATAACTACACTTCCGTTTTGAAGCTTATCATTTTCCTTTGATTCATCAACTGAAAATGATGTAGAAAAAGACTCTGCTACTTGTGAGAGAGAAACCTTATCCTGTGGTCTCTTGGGACCAGCCATCACTGGCTCTACGCCTGATAAGTCAAGCTCCAATATGTCAAAAAACGCTAATTCTTCACCGCTGCGCCACAGTCCTTGCTCTTTTGCATAGACTTCAACTAACTTGATTAACCCTTCTGGTCTTCCTGTTAAGCTTAAATAATCTAGTGTTTTCTGATCGATTGGAAAAAATCCACAGGTTGCACCATACTCTGGAGCCATGTTGGCTATAGTTGCTCTATCTGCCAAGGATAGGTAATCTAAACCATCACCATAAAATTCCACAAACTTACCAACAACGCCCTTTGCTCTTAAGATATTTGTGATTGTCAGTACCAGGTCAGTTGCAGTTACTCCCTCTGGAAGCCTTCCCATTAATTTAAATCCTACTATCTCTGGAATTACCATACTAATCGGTTGACCAATCATCACGGACTCAGCTTCTATTCCGCCAACACCCCAACCAAGGACCGATAGACCATTAACCATTGTAGTGTGGCTATCTGTACCTACTAAGGTGTCAGGATACACAACTCCACTTTCGTTACATACAACTTGCGCTAAATATTCGAGGTTCACTTGGTGACAAATTCCTGTACCAGGTGGCACTACTCTAAAATTTGTGAACGATGATTCTCCCCACTTTAAAAATTGATATCTCTCCAAATTTCTTTTTATTTCCAATTCAACGTTTTTACTAAATGCAGAAGTATTTCCATAACTATCTACTTGAACAGAATGGTCGATCACAAGATCAACAGGCACAGATGGATTGATTTTACTTGGATTACCCCCATTTTTTTTTACATAACTACGCATTGAGGCTAAATCAACAATGGCAGGAACTCCTGTAAAATCCTGCATCAATACTCTTGCTGGTTTATAGCTAATTTCGTGATTGACATGTTTCTTGACACAACCTGCTAGTGTTTTTATGTCATCTAACTTTACGTTCACTTCATCTTCATTACGCAATAAATTTTCAAGCAATACCTTGAGTGAACAAGGCAATTTGGTTAGATCTATTCCTAAAAATTTACTAGCAGCGTTAAGACTGAAGTAGCCGTATGACTTTCCGCTAACGTTTAAAGTTGTTTTTGAATTTAAAGAGTTATTCATCTTACATAACCATTATTTGAGTGAAAAGTATCTATTACCCACAATAATGTTATTCCGGTATCATGTACATGACTATATAAATTCTCCGTGTTGCATTAAAATAGCAAGTGTGCAGCGTTAACCACCTTTGACACTGGAATGACAAAAATAGCGTTGTATCAGTTAAAATTTTCATTACTAGCATTGCTTTTTTGTTGTTGACTTTGCTGTTCATACATGGCTTCAAAATCTATAGGATCTAGCATCAGTGGGGGAAATCCACCACTGCTTGTAACTCTTGCAATTACTTCTCGTGCGAAAGGGAAAAGAAAAGTAGGCCCGCCAATAAATAAGGCTCGATTTACCTCTTCTGCACTTAGCTCCGCAAAGTTTTCTACTGAAAAAATACCACAGTATTTTGTTTCACAGATGAAAGCAATACCATCTTTTATGTTTTCATCTTTTACCATCGCTTTAGCTTCTATATGCAAAGTAATTTCATGGAAAGATTTTTCTTCACTTTCCCCTTCTGTGCCTTCAGATCCTTCTAATTTCATTGAATTGACATTAACCATTACATCAATATTGGGGACTTCTTTTAGAGAAAGGAATGGTGAATTTGGGTTTTCAAGCGATAGATCTTTAACATATTGATTGTGAATTCTCATTTTTTGTTGTGACATTTCCTACGTCTCCCTATAATTAAGTTGAAGCATTTAATACTTTCTTGTACAATAAACCATTTACAAGCTAATAGCAAACCTAATTATAGATTAGTACAGGGTAAGCACATCTTCATTAATAATGTTAAGATATTTTGTATACTAAGGAGTTGAGTTACTATGATAGAACTCGTAATATATGCTTTACTAGCTGCATTCGTTTTTTCACGTTTATACAATTCTTTAGGAAGATCAACAAGCCTCAACCTAAAAAAACTGACTAGTGTACTGGATATAAGCCAAGTTAGAGAAGATGTAGTAGAGAATATTGAAGATTACATTGATAGCAACGATAAAGATCCAATAAAAGCTACTTACGAGCAAATATTACAAAAAAACAAAGATTTTTCCATTTCCCATTTTATGGAAGGTTCAGGCGTAGTTTTCGAATTAATAATAAAATATTTCAACCAAGGGAATTTATCTCAGTTAAAACCTCTCTTAGATAAAGACTTATATAATAACTTTGCAGGGAAGATTAAACAACGTAGAGAGATATACGAGTCTATAATTGTTTCTATCGTTTCACAAAAGATTTTAGAAATAAAGCTAGTAAAAAATGTAGTATTTATTGCAGTATATTTCCTTTCAGAACAAATTAATTTTGTCAAGAACGACAAGGGAGATGTCATATCAGGTAGCACATCCACTATCAATAAAGTTGAGGATGTATGGCAATTTAAAAAGAATGTTACTTCATCAAACCCAAGCTGGTTGCTTACTTCCATAAATTATAAAAAAGCAGGTGACGATAAAACGAACGGAAAGTATGATTAAATTTTATTTAACATGGAAAATAAATTACGCGAAATAGTACTTGATACTGAAACAACCGGCCTTGACATCGAATCCGGTCATCGCATTATTGAAATAGGATGTGTGGAATTAATCAATCGTATTCCAACAGGCAAAGTATTTCATAAATATCTTAATCCAGAAAGAGATATACCTTACCATTCATTTAAAATTCATGGCATTAGTGAAGAATTTTTAGAAGATAAACCATTATTTTCGGATGTTGTATTTGAATTTCTTGACTTCATATCTGGTGATATTTTGATAATTCACAACGCTGAATTTGATGTTAAGTTCCTTAACATGGAGTTAGGCAAGTTGAACGCTAGGTTAATTTCTTCAGATAGAGTGCTAGACACATTGCCACTTGCAAGAAAGAAGTTTGTAGGGTCACCCGCTTCTTTAAGTGCATTATGTAAGCGTTTCGATATATCATTAGAGAATAGAGAATTGCACGGAGCACTAACTGATGCTAAATTGCTTGCAAAGGTGTATGTTGAACTTACAGGAGGATTACAAACTTTTCTGTTTGACAATGAGTGCAAGCAAGATCATAACTCTGTATTCATTCAGCATAAAGTGCGTAACTTAACTTGCAGAGAACATTCACCAAGTAATGAAGAAATTAATGAACACAGGAAGTTGTTAGGTAAAATTGACAATCCACTTTGGAAAGAACGTATTGAATAAGTTAATTAATGAAGATATAATCTCATTTTATCCAAGGTGTTCCAATGATAAAGTTTGTAAGGTTATTATCTAGTATATTAGTAGCATTATCAGTCATTTTTCTCGGTTATTGTTATTTCACTAAAAAAGGTATATTTGCTCCAGCAGTAATTCACAACGCAGAAGTTAAAATAGGCGGAGATTTTTCTTTAATCAATCAAGATGGGAAGGTTATACGCAGTAATGATTTTAAAGATAAGTATATGATGATTTTCTTCGGGTTTTCTTCATGTAAAAAGATTTGTCCTATGAATCTTGGGATAATTTCAGAAACACTTGCAAAACTAGATGAGAAAACCAGTGACAAGCTACAAACATTTTTCATAACAGTTGACCCTGAATGCGATAGCACAGAAAAACTCAAAGAATTTCAGCGGCAATTTGACTATAGGATACAAATGTTAACTGGTGAAAGAAAAAAAATAGATGAAGTAATTGCAAATTATAAAGTATACACTAGCAAAGTTGGTGGAGAAGAGGGAATCAATCATTCTTCAATAATATATCTCATTGGTCCTGGGGGAAAGTATGTTGCGCACTTTGCAGCCGATCTAAATTCAGATGAAAGTCAATCGGATAAAATTGCAGCTGAGATTAAAAAATATATAAATGAACTGTAGATTTCTTCCGCCCGGAATGACATCACCTGCAAATCACAATTTCACGCAGATCAATTAGTGACTTCTTATTTGAGTTATGCAATTTCGGCTTGAGGAAGATTAGTAGACTCAGTTATTAACTTGATAGATATGCTAGCTTTAAGTAGATTTTTTGCAACTTCAATCTTTCCTTCGTTAAACTTTTGTTCAAGGCAAGAAAGATAATTATCATTATGTTTCTTAGCTTGATCACACGTAAACTGCTTTTCTTCACCCTAATTATATTTGTTCAATTCATTATAAGCTCTACCAATAATTACATCACTTCCTATTATTTTCTCTAGACTCCCTTCACTGCTCTCGCTTGCATACTTAAAGAAATAACACCACTTTTCAACTACATTTTCTAATTGGTCCTCTTTTGTTTTTGGAAATTTCAGTAATTCTATGAAAGTAAAACTAAAGTCCTTCAGATCATGTTCATAAGTAGTCTGACCAAGAGCAACGTAACCTGATTTGTAGGCTAATTTGTTAAGAAATAGAACAAAATCAGTAATAGCAATAAATATAACTCCTTTAAGATCTTGATATTGTTTACCTACATCAGCTTGACTTAAATAAGTTTTGGCAGCATAATATTGTGCGTGCTTTTAAAAGCCAGTGATTTTAGTGACCTGCATTTTGCAAATAAATTGAACACCTATAGAATCTCTATATAGTACATCAACAATACTCTCTTTTTTAGCGGCAATTCCAGGGTTTTGAACGTAACTTAAAAAGTTCACATCCTTTACTTCAGCTTCACCAGTGAGACCTAGAATATCATTAAAAAAATGAATGAGAATATCTTTATTTTTTTCAGTGCCAAAGATACGATGGAACGCGAAACTATTTTTCTGATCAAAAAACTTGGAGAAAACCATAGTAAACGCAATTAAGAAAATTATATACTACTCTGCACAAATATCCAACTTCTTTACGTTTGAAATCGTTATCTCATAGCTATTCCCAGAAGATAGGGTGTGCTCAATGGTGAAAAGTAGGCTTTTTTAAATCCTTCATAATGTTTCTTTCTACTACACTACTGAATAGATACAACTTTAAGAAATTTACTAAAGCGAAAAAAAGCAAAAGATATCTCGTGATAGATAGTATTTACTCTCTAATCCTGCAAATTGGCATATTACACTGTCCTAAACACTTTATAAGCGAGTTTCAACTTATATAGGTAAAAACCTAGAAATGTTGTGAAGGCATAAGGTACATATAGTGCAAAAAATTAAACATAAGACGCCAATTACGTAATACTTTGTCATTTAACTTGCACAGATTGAAGATAACTGAATACCTTTAGTGCTATAGGGCTGCAAGGTTTGTCAAGTAGTTTTTTTGCATTTCTGTGAGCTACCTGAATAACATCATTTTAGGAGTATCTGTAGAATCTAAGCTACTACACCAATAGAACTTACTTCGGTGTGAAATTACTCGCGTAAGATTTCGGACGTCTCTTAACATCTTTTGGCATTTCAACTATATATTTAATACTGCACTTTTCTGCATATAATACTGCTTTTTCAAGGGAATCAAATTTTAGCACAATCTGTTTTTTTGGGTTTTTTGAGCCAACCCACCCCATCAGAGGTTCAATATAGTAAGACTCAGGCTCAATTTTTAGATACCAAAAACGCGTATTGCCCAAACCAGACTGTGTTGCAGTTCTTGTTGGTTTATAAATCCTAAAAATTATTTTATCATCAATGCCCATAGTTCTTATTAAATAAACTGAAATATATCTCTAAATAAATCCTCGCACAAGTAATTAGCACGATTTACCTTGCTCTTTATAATTGCATCAATATAGTTTTTACAAATTAAAAAATCAGTGTTAAATAGGAGTATAGATACAAAAAGAAAAGAAATGATTGAACTTAAAGGTCCAGAAATTTGCACAGATGGAAGTAAGGAAAATTTGATTGTTTGTTTACATGGCCGGGGCTCAAGTGGCGATAACTTCGTTCATCTTGCTAAAGTTATGAGTAAGTCTTTACCCAATTCATGTTTTGTAGCACCCAATGCTCCGTCTAAAAGAGAAATAGGCAACGGTTACCAATGGTTCAGCTTAGAAGATCGCAGTGAAGAAGTATTATATAATGGAGTAAAGAATGCTGCATCGATAGTAAATCATTTTATTGACACAAAGTTAAAAGAGTTTAGCTTGAAAGATACACAACTTTCTTTAGTTGGGTTTTCTCAAGGAGCAATGCTTGCGATACATACAGCCCTTACCCGCCCTCAGTGTTGTGCATCAGTTGTTGCATATTCTGGTAAGTTTCTTTCACCTTCAAGAGTTGCATCTAAGATTAAATCAAGACCTAACGTGTGTGTTATCCATGGTGACGCTGACAATGTGGTACCTTTCTCTTTTCTTGACTTGACGGTAAAAGCCCTAAAAGAAAATGGGGTAAATGTTAAAGGACACCCAATTCGCGCACTGGGACATCTTATTAATAAAGAAGGAATAAAATTAGGTGTAGAATTTATTAAGAAAAATTTCAAAAAATAATTTCTATGCACTTATTTTGCTTTGGTTATGGATATGTAGCTAGGTTTCTATCAAAAAAATTACTAAGTCTAAGTTGGAAAGTTAGCGGCACTTCAAGAAATCAAGATGTACATAACACTCATTTCTTCAATTATGATAAAGTAAATAAGGATACGTTTCAAGACGTAACGCATGTTTTAATTTCCATTCCGCCAGATGGTGATGATGCGCTGGAGAGATATGGTCATTACTTTCAAAATACCAAATGGCTTGGCTATTTGTCTGCAACTAGTGTCTATGGTGATCATGCTGGTAACTGGGTTACAGAAGAATCTGAAACAAAACCTATAGAAAGCAGAGGAAAAAGCCGCCTTAGAGCCGAAAAAAAGTGGCTGAATAGTAAGTTACCTGTACACATTTTCCGCTTGGCTGGAATATACGGCCCTGGTAGAAACGTACTAGTTGATTTACAGCTTAATAAAGCAAGAAATGTACAAAAAGAAGGACATCTTTTTTCTCGTATTCACGTTGAAGACATATCAAATATCCTGTTCTCTTCCATGCAAAATATAAAACCTGGTGAAATATACAATTGTGCAGACGATTTACCTGCTACGCAATCTGAAGTGGTAGCATATGCAGCCGAGCTTTTGAATGTTAGCGTTCCAGAGCCAGTAGAGATTTCTTCTCTGCCTGATTATGCACAGAGTTTTTATTTGGGCTCGAAAAAAGTAAGTAATGTTAAAGTCAAAAGAGATCTTGGTATCTCTCTAGTTTATTTTAACTATAAGGTGGGATTGGAAAATCTAATTCTTAACCAACAAGTTCCTATAAAAAGAGGAGAATAAAAGTCCTTTTTCATCGACATCTTAATACTTTTCTCTTCTTCTGTAGTTGATGGATGAATAAGAAAGCAAATCCTTTGGCGCATCTCAAGAATTGCCATTGGTGTTTATTCTGCCCCTTCCCCCATAACTAAAACGGCAGATGTTGCCAGTGCATCAAGAAGATTGACTTGTATCACCTTAAGCGGTTGATTATAAAGATCAGGTTTGCCTATATAAGAATAAGCAGTTCAAACCTACACCAACCAAGAGCGGTAGCTGTAACTCCACGACGCATAGGTGTTACGTTACTATCTGTAATCAAGATACCAAGATATTTTATGCAATGTTTTGTCTTGAGATAGTTCTATATTGATACAGCCACTTTTTGAACATCTTTTTGATATAGAATGTACATTTCGTCACCATTTGACTCATCAATACCGGCAGATGGAATCAAGATCTCATCTTTAATTGTCAGGTAGAGATTGTAAGGATTGTGGTTTACATTTATTAAAACAAGAATTTAACTTGTTCCGAGAAAAAACAACAGGGATACGATCCTTTAATAAGCTTTGAGGTACTGTTTCAAATGTCTTTCTTCCCATAACAATGACTTGTTTGTCAGTTACCTGACAAAAATGCTTTAACTCACTTGGATAACACCAGAGCAATTCATTATTTACTCCCATCACCCCATCCTGTAAGGCATCTTGAGTTACAAAAATCGCATGTGATCATGCACATTATGTAATCAGAGGAAATCACCTTGTTTATAACATCGATTATGCAGAAATTGTTTCTAAATCTTGATTAAAGACAGGTTCTGTAGAAAAGGAAGAAATAAATGACTTCCTAGAATGACCACTAAAACTTTGCAGCCAAAATTTTGTAATGCCTCTATATTGGGTAAAATTGAGATATTCTGATATAGATATTTTCCAAAACCAATGTCAGGATCAATAATTATCGAACTTTTATCAAAATCTAGAGCCAGTAGTCTTTTAATGCTCTTCTCTGCCCAATTATTTATGGTATCAACTGGATCAGTGTCACCTGAAATAATTGTATCCTTATGTGGTGGTATGGAGAGCGAATGCATAATAACAATACCACATCTACTAGTTAGCAATTGCTTTTAAAATGTTATCATCTAGATCTTCTTTGATATCATTTATTCAGGTAATGTCGTAGTGTTCGAAAGTATTCAAAATAACATCTGGCCAGAAACTATTAATGCTGACTTTAATATTGTCAGCTTTCATATTAGGAGATCCAAGTCTTGTTGATT
>NZ_NJBR02000053.1:0-566 GCF_002204235.2 Wolbachia endosymbiont of Wuchereria bancrofti | reverse complement strand
TTGGTATTAGTTCAAGAAAGTGGTTGAGAAACAAGCAAGAAGATCTTAAAGGGAAAAGATTTTCTTTCCGTATCCATTCAGCTAAGCGGTGTGAGAGACAATAGATAGGAGATTGTGGAAAGGGTTTAGCTCCTTTTATTTCCATGTTAAATATAATGGAATTATCCATTCATGGATACTGTCTTTCCTTTTTCTTCCTACTTGTTTTTTAAATTAACTACAGGGTTTATTAGCAGCAGGAGCAGGTGCTGTGATGAGACTCCATCAAGTTTATCACTAGGTTTTGATATTGCATATGTAATACCACCAGCGGCAAATCCAACTACCAAAGCAGTAGCTACAGCACACACACTCAAACAAGAAACAGGTGTTTGCACTGAACAGACACAATAAAATTGCATAATAATTAAAATAACAAAGTCATAGGTTCTATTACCTACCAACGTTTGATAGTTCATAAGTCTGAAACGCAAGTTAATAGATTATTATAATTTTTACTAAAATCTTAATATAGTTAAGATTTAATAGTGAGATGTGAGGAATGAAAGGAGCAAGAAATCATCATG
>NZ_NJBR02000052.1:0-14503 GCF_002204235.2 Wolbachia endosymbiont of Wuchereria bancrofti | reverse complement strand
ATTAAGTATTTAAAACATAAAAAAACGCTAATGTTTGTAAATAGATATTAACTAGGGCTTCTTTTGTCTTGTTCTTACTTAGTGGATTTCTTAAATTTTGTAGCTGAAGCAATCTAAGAGTACGCAGCGTTACAAAAACTGCCCAAATCTTTTAATTCAAGTTATGCAAGAAATCTATTGTATAATTAAGTACTTTTTTAAATTGTAAAGGCAGGTTATCTTTACATGGCTTGTATCTAATTCGTTTACTTTAAGAGTGTTAATAGGAGTTATCACCGGATTCTCAAGTTTTGTTACCTGCTCTAATCCTTTGTTTATGCTTTAATCTTGATCTAAAATTTTATTGAAGTGCTTGCTCTGCCGATAGCCATTTACTACATCAATTTTTAAACCAGGACTTCGTAACTAAAAGATTCACCAGGTCGGACATTATATTTTTCACTATTGATACTTAAGTGGACCACATTGGCAATATCAAGGGAGGTTATACTTTGCTGCAGATTTTACTTTATCTCAAGGTTATTGTATGTAATATTAATGTTAAGAGCTTTATCTTGATAATAAAAGCCTCTCCTGGTTCTAAATTGAATTCCTTTCCGTTTATACTTATGAAAGAACGCTGATCCATACTCTTTTGTTGCACTTCATTATTTGACATATCTCTTTGAATACCTTCTCTCATGCCACGAGCACTCTCTACACTCCTTTCATCTTTACCTAAAAGTGTTTTTCTAATACTCTCTTAACAAAGTGCTTCAGAAGAACTAACAGCTTGTGACTTAGGCTTTTGTGAAGTTCGAACTCCCGTATTACCGATGACTATGTCTCTGTTTGCACAGAAGTCTCTTTTTATCTACTTTGCTTAAAGTCTTTACCTTCTATTGTGGGCTTCTTCGGAGTGTCTTGGAGTTCTCTGTACTTTTTGGTCCTGCAACTTTTCCACTTCTGAAAATACCCTTGCCTTTACACTGGTGGTCAAGCTTAACAATCCTTTCAAAATCTTGACGTACTTTTTTAGCTGAATAGCTCTTCCGACTTTCAAGCTTCTGATTCAATTCAGCAATGGTCTTTACTTTACCTTTTAATGAAGCTCCTTCTGGAAAAGGACCTGGAGAATACTTAAAAACATCTTTAAAAATTTTCCATACCTTTTTTAGATGTGTTTTTAACCTTAACCATACCTATCTACTAATAAAACATATAATAACTAGTATAATAGCCCATTATGTAAAATAGTTAACACAACTTGCAATTAAAGAGTGTTTCTTTTAAACCATCAAGGGCATCATATTTACATTTTTTTCATTAAAATGTTATTTACTTATTAACTTAAAACACGTAACAATGTAGAAATGAAAAACAGCCCATTAGCAGTAGTATTCGATTGGGACAACACCTTAGTTGACACCCAAGACAATATTTTTAATGCCATCCAGCATACTTTAGACTCAATGGGGCATAGTAATAAAGCTGCTGATAGAAACTCCCATGAGTCAAGAAAAAGCTATATGGTCAATTTATTTGGTGATCAGTGGAAAAAAGCGAATCAGATATACCAACAATACTTAGATAATGCACTATTGCAAAACATTACTCTAAATCAAGGAGTAGAGAAAATGTTGCAGACGTTAAAAAGCCACAATATTTATCTAGCAATAGTAAGTAATAAAAAAAATATTAATTTACGTGAAGAAGTTACCTATTTTAAACTAGATTCTTACTTTAAAAGAGTAGTTGGTTCATGCGATACTGCAGAAGATAAACCATCTGCAATCCCATTATTGTTTGCACTAAAAGAGAGTAGATTGCCTATAGATAGAGAAAACGTGTTTTTCGTTGGCGACAGCATCACGGATATTCTGTGTGCACAAAACGCCAATTGTTTACCTATTATATACGGCCAACCAATAAGTGGTTACGAAGATTTGTTATGTTTTCAACATTTTGATAAACTTACAGATTTCATAATAAAGTATTTGAAAGATAGATGATGAACACTGTTATAGAGATTACCAGTATAAAAAGGCGCTTTTGTGCATATTTAATAGATATGGCAGTTTTATTAATTCCAAACTTATTGATTATACTATTGTTAAAGAATTTTCCATTAATTTTAGATCTATTATATATGTGTATAAATTGCAGTTACTTCACATATTTTATATCTTCAGCAGCTCAGGCAACTCCCGGTCAGCAATTAATGAACATACATACCATAAGCCTAGACGGTTCTAAAATAAACTTGAGTTTAGCATTCGATAGAAGCATTTCTCAATTTTTTCTTCATCTATTAAACAACGTAATAGCTATCCTCATCGAGCTTTTCCAAGAACAAAACGAGTTAGTAAGTGCTTTAATTTTACTGGGAGTAATTATGCTGTTACTCACTATCTGCTGGTATTTGGTTGCTTGCTTCTCTCAGGAAAAACAGACATATCACGATATGCTATTTGATACGATTGTTGTGAAAGGAGCTATCAAATGAATTGATATCATCCTCATTGTTATATAGATTATACTGATAGATTAACTATAAAGATTATCAATGAAGAGGTAGTAAAGCATTTGAACAAATTACTAACCGGTGAGTTGACTTCTGTGCGCCAGTATCTCCCGCATTCTTCAGCTCTCAAAGATCATGGGATTAATAAACTTGCAGAAAAGATGAAAAACGAGCTTAATGAAGAACTTGAGCACGCAAATAAGTTGGCAGAAAGAATTTTATTGCTTAAAGGTGCACTAAACTTTCAAGACATAAATGAGATCTTAAAGTATGATAGGAAATTCATAAAAGATACAATACGGAAAATCTTAGAAGATAACTTAAAATTAGAAAGAGAAGGAATAAAAGACTACAAGGAGGCAATTTCTGTAGCTGAAAAGGAAAGGGATTTTGTCAGTGCAATCTTATTAGAAGAGCTATTGAAAAATGAAGAAGAAGAGCACTTTCCATTGAATTGAAGAGCAGATTAACCTCGTTGAGCTTATAGATGTTGAGAATTACCTAAGAATGCAAACAAATATAAAGTGTTAAAAAAAATAATATTTATTTTAATTATACCTTGCTTACTTCTTTTTTTATTAGGGTTGTGGCAGTTGTTTAGGTTGAACTGGAAGAATAATATTATCCAAAATATGAGTCTTCCAGTTGTTCATTTATTGCCTAATAATGACCTTGCACAATTTAACTACAGGCATGTCAAAATTGATGGGATTCTAAGTGACATAGAACTATATGTCTTTGCAGGGCAGAGCGGCTATCACGTACTGTCTCCCATGCTACTCACTACTGGACGTTATATGCTAGTGAACAAAGGAATAGTCAGAGAAAAAAAAGAGAAAAAAGCAAAAATTGCAAAAGTAGTTGCCGATGGAGTTTTATACTGTGATAGCAGTAAAAGCAAAAGTTGGTTAATTAAGAATGATATTGCTTTGAATACGTGGTTTACTCTAAGTACAGAAGAAATCTCCAATGAATTAGGTATTGAGCTAGAGAAGTGTATACTATGGCAGAAAGGTTTTAGCGGAAAATTAGCTATACAGCCAATGAAGCATCTGGAGTATGCGATAACTTGGTTTGTGCTTTCCTTGATTTGGTTAATTATGTGTATAGCTTATTATAGACAAAACAAATGCCATCTAAGTAACTGATTTTACCTGGTTATAAACTGAGATAACAGAGGAGAGTTAAAGAAATATCATTCATCCATATCACTGCTAATGTCCTTTATCATACTATAATTACCTTTCCTAAACTTACTCTTTAAAGATGCAACTCCACTTTCACTAATTCCACTTAAGCTCAATGCTGCTCCACCTAATTGCAGCCCCATCTCGGATGTCTCAGGAATAATCTTGCTAGCTCCCAGATCTTTATACACCTCTGCATTACTTAGATCTGGTAAACGTATTATAATATTTACATGTGGAAAATTTGTTGCAACCAAAGAAACAATCTTCTTTATAGTAACTTCGTTCTTTATTGAGATCACAAGAGCCTGGGCTCTTCCTATTCCTACCGATTTTAAAATTTCATATCTTGTAGCATCTCCAAGATATATAGGAAAGCTGTCACTCTTTCCTTCCTTAACTATTTTTGATTGAATATCTACAACAACGTAACTTAAATGCTCCGCAGTAAGCATTTTTGTTACCATATATCCTACCCTACCAAACCCAGCAACTATTACATGGTTATAAAGATCTTGTGTATCTGTCTCAACAGCTTCATCATCTAGTATTACTTTTTCAGTGCTAAATGAATTTACTATCCAGTCTCCAAGTCCTGACAAAAGAGGAGTGAAAGCCATAGTTACTGTAGTTACCATCATAAGCACTTGAGCGATTTCGCTTGGCAACACATTTAATTCATCTGCTAAACGAAATAGAATAAATGCAAACTCACCGCCTTGTGCAAGCAGTAACCCAGCTTGTATAGCAGGAGCACGCTTAAACCCAAAGAATCTACACAACATATATATGATAGATGTTTTTAAAATTATCAGGATAATCGACAACAAAGTAATTAGTGGCAACTTATTGAGCAAAAGATCTATATTGATAGACATGCCAACAGTCATGAAAAATAAGCCGAGTAGCAAATCTTTAAACGGCAATACTGCATGTTCTACTGAGTGTCTATGTTCTGTTTCCGCAACTAATAATCCAGCAACAAATGCCCCTAATGCCATTGATAAACGAAATTGCTCAGTAATAAATGCTGCCCCTAATATTATTAAAAGCGTAGTTGATATAAAGACCTCATTACTTTCCATTTTAGCAATAATCGAAAATAAAGGCCTAAGTAACAACCTACCAGTTATAAATATCATTACTAATGCAACAGTTGCTTGTAATAATGAACCTGTTAATGAACTTATCAGGCTATTTTCAGAGTTACCAGTAAGTAGAGGCACTAATACTATTAACGGTACCACTGCAAAATCTTGCATTAATAGCACTGCTATTGATAACCTACCAACTTGACTTGCTTGAGAACCTTTTTCCTGCAGAACTTGTAATACTATTGCTGTTGAGGATAATGCAAGTCCGCCACCAATAACTGCTGCCATGTTTGTATTCACTCCAAAAGCAAGAGCGATGCACCATATTGTTACCATAGTGACTATAACCTGAAGAGAGCCGAACCCAAATACATGAATGCGCATGGCAATAAGGCGTTCAAACGTCAATTCAAGACCTATAATGAACAACAGAAACACTACGCCGAATTCTGCAAAGTTATCCATTGCATTGGCTGAATGTATTAGATTAAAACCATGAGAGCCAATCAATGCACCTGCAACAAAGTAACCAAGCACTGGGCTGATATTCATTTTCCAAAACGCTATGACTATAAAGACAGCAGCGGAGAGTAAAATTATAATATCAAACAAATGCTGAGAACCGCTGTGCATGATATTTAACCTGTAGAATTAGACCATTTAATTGAGCAACCAATACTTGATTTTTGGTTAATGGGAGAATTACCAGTTTCTGCAATAAATTTCATAGCTTGAAATAAATTACTACTCCCTATTTCATAGTTCTGGATTTTTTCTTTTTTTGCATCGTTAAAACGTCCACGATAGCAGAGATTTAAATTAGCATTAAAGCCAAAAAAGTCAGGAGTACAAACAGCACCATATTCTTTAGCTACTTCCTGTTTACTGTCAATCAGATATGGAAATGTAAACTTATTTTCCTTGGCAAAATTAATCATATTTTCAAAGGAATCTTCCGGGCATTCATTTACATCATTTGGCATTATTGCAATAGTATTTACCTGATAATCCTTTTTTAACAAATCAACATCACTTACCAAGTTACTAATAATTGATTGAACGTAAGGACAGTGGTTGCATATAAACATTACAATAAAACCATTTTTTCCACAACAATCACTTAATGTATAGTATTTGTTATCCACCCCCAGAAGATTGAAATTCTTTGCAGTGAAGTCAAAATCTACCTTAGGAGTATTTAGAGTAACCATAGCTTAGAGACCATTACAACTTATAATTTACGATCTTATTACTTAAATGTCAAACAGTTCATGTGTATAATATTTGCGTCCCCTTTTTTAGTATTACAATTAAAACTTATGTTCATAACTTTTGAAGGAATAGACGGCTCTGGTAAAACAATACAGTCTGAGTTGCTTGCAAATTATTTCAAGCAAATTCGCGGTGAAAACAATATGGTATTGACTCGAGAACCAGGTGGCACTGACTTTGCAGAAGAGGCAAGAGGGATACTGCTTAAGGACAGCATCGATCCTGTCTCTGAACTCTTGCTACTCATCTCAATGAGATATGAGCATGTTAAAAAAGTAATACTGCCAGCTCTAAAAAAAGGAAAGATAGTAATTTGTGACCGGTTTATCGATTCAACTATTGCATATCAAGGATACGGACTTGGTGTTGACCTAGAGCTAATACGAGACCTACACAAGTTAGCAAAAATTAAATACCCAGATACCACATTTATCCTAGATATTGATGTTCAAATTGGGCTGAGCAGAGCAAATGATAAAAACAAATATGAAGAGATGAACATTAATTTTTACAATAAGGTTCGAAAAGGATTTCAAGAAATAGCTATAAAGGAGCCTAATAGGTGTAGTATTATAACTGAAATTGAAGCTAAAGATAATAATCAAGTTCATGTTGAAATTGTCAACAAAGTCATTGCAACAAAGCAGGCTTTGCTAGGAAAATGAAAAGTAAGGCCAACTTCAACACCGTTTGTAGAAAATAACCATCTGTCTACACTTAAGTCATTCTCCACACTTAAACTTTCCCTAATTTGCCTTTTCTTTTATCTTTTTCAAATAATGCTGTTTCAAACTTTAAATTGTCAACAATCGCACTAAAACATCTATACCTGATACGTATACTTATATGTTTGTTTATGCAATAATCAATGCCCGCTTTTAATTGATATGCAAGCTCTACTGATGTTTTTCTAAATATTTTCATCTTTGTTGCACCAATTCCAATTCCAACATAAGGAGAAAAAGAAAAACCATCACTTTTCCAATGATGATAAATGTTTGCTATTACAGATTTGCTTTCAACTAGGTTGTAGTCAATAAGAACATAATAAAGAGCTGCTCTTAAACCACCTACTGGTTCTTGAAGTTTTTTTATGTAATATATAGTCATCCCTTCGGTTCCAGGATCAATATTGCTCACTTTATATTAGAAGAATATATTTCTTCTAATTCAGCTTTGTAGTTGCCTATTAAGTAGCCAAATACCATACTTGCAGCAAAAGGTGGACCATAGTTCAGCTATGTTTACCCAGGTGATACAATTCTGCTGGTGTATCTCTACCATCATTGCAAAAATCTGTTGTAATTCTATAATTAGTATCTTCAGATCTTAGTTTTAATTTACCCATGCTGGCAAAAAATTGACTATAATATCTGCCACTCAGATAAAATCCTTCTGTTTCACTTGCACCAGACTGTCGTGACAACAACAAAGCAAGAGTTGTTATTAACAACGTTTTTTATTAATTATTATCATTTCACTATTAAATAAATTATGCTAATCCTACTATTAGCTAGACAAATAAAGAACTTGCAAGCTTACTCAAAGCTGCAGCTATAGGCAATAAAGCAATTTGTTTTTCTACTTTTGAGAATTGGTATTAGTTTAACATTGATTAATTGAAAATTGTTTAATATAACCTGTATGGAAAAGAGTAGAAAAATGGAAGGTATGCTGTAGAGAGCACATTTAGAGAGAGGATTTTCTTACTTTTTCTTTGCTTTCGTTGTCATTTCTAACAATCTTTTTTCCGCTTAATATATCTTTGATTTCATCTCCTGTTAAAGTCTCAAACTCCAGCAGGTTTTCAGCAATAAGTTCCAGATCTTTGCAGCGTTTGGTTAAGATATCCTTTGCCTTTTCATAACATGAAGATACAACTCGTTTTACTTCTTCATCTATAAGTTTCAGAGTGCCCTCAGAAATTATGTCAGAACTATGTACATTTTGTTCACGATTGTGATATACCGGTCCTATTTTGTCACTCATGCCCCATTTTGTTACCATAGCACGTGATAAATCAGACGCTTGTTTTATATCTGAAGATGCACCGCTTGTAATTTTATCATAACCAAAAATTAGCTCTTCTGCCACTCTTCCACCCATGGCAACAGTTATATCTGCTATCATCTTTTCTCTTGTATGGGATACTCTATCTGTTTCTGGCAACCTCATAACTAAGCCTAGAGCTCTACCTCTTGGAATAATAGTTGCCTTATGTATCGGATCCGAGGCAGACATGTTAACAGCAACTATTGCATGACCGGCTTCATGGTACGCAGTAAGTTTTTTTTCCTCCTCTGTCATCATTAGAGACCGTCTTTCTACGCCCATCATCACTTTATCACGTGCATATTCAAAATCATCCATAGTAACAATCTTCTTATTTCTTCTCGCAGCAATGAGCGCAGATTCATTCACTAAATTTGCTAAGTCAGCCCCCGAAAAACCAGGTGTTCCTCTTGCAACTGTTTTCACATTTACATCTGGTGCTATTGATATTTTCTTTATATGTGTATTTAATATCCTCTCACGCCCATTTATATCGGGCAAAGAAATAGTAATCTGTCGGTCAAAACGACCAGGTCTAAGCAGTGCTGGGTCTAAAACATCCGGACGGTTAGTCGCAGCAACTATTATCACACCTTCATTAGACTCAAAGCCATCCATTTCAACTAATAACTGATTTAATGTTTGCTCTCGCTCGTCATTACCACCGCCAAGACCAATACCACGATGCCTACCCACCGCATCTATTTCATCTATAAAAATTATACAAGGAGCGTTTTTCTTGCCTTGATCAAACATATCACGAACACGACTTGCACCAACGCCAACAAACATTTCGACAAAATCAGATCCAGAAATACTAAAAAACGGCACATTAGCTTCACCTGCAATTGCACGAGCAAGCAGGGTTTTACCAGTCCCAGGAGAGCCAATCAAAAGACATCCTTTTGGTATTTTCCCGCCTAACACTTGAAATTTTTGTCTCTGTTTTAGAAAGTCAACGATTTCTACTAACTCTTCTTTTGCTTCATCAATCCCAGCAACATCATCAAATGTCACTTTTTTTCCACTAGTCATAAGCCTAGCTTTTGATTTGCCAAAGCTTATAGTTCTGTTACCTCCTGTTTGCGTTTGTTTTAAAAGGAACAGCAACAAGCCAATAAAGATAAACGTTGGAATCCATTGGATAAGTAATTTACCAATTATGCTCATTGCAGAATCTCCAGTCGAAAAGGAGAACTTCACTTTTTTGTCATGCAAGCCCTTTATCAAGTCACTATATATAAGACCACTTGAGTTAAAGCTTGATCCATCCCTAAACTTGCCTTCAATGCTCTGGTTTTTTATGACAATGTTTTCTATATCATTGTCTTCTAGTTTAGTTAAAAATTCTGAAAAAGGTATGGTTGTTTTACTTTTACCTATATTTCCACTAAACTGAATATAAGCAACAGAAATAAGTACAATAATTACTAACCAAATCAATAAGCCTTCTAAAAACTTTTTCATTGTTACTTCTAACTAAATACCAGCTAATACTACCAAATTTTGTTTTATTGTGCTATCAATAATGCATTGAACCTCATCACCATTGATATTTTGTCCATCATGATTCAGGTGAAGATAAGCTAACACTTTTCCATCTTTTAACACTACAGGTAAAGAATAAAAAACTTCAGGGCAGCAATCATAATCTTTCAAAAATTTAGGAATCTTCTGTGTTTTTTTTAGCGGAGCAATAGTTACTGAACACTCCCGATTTCCAAGTATTGTACAGCTAAATCTGTTATCCCATTCAATAGGAGCATTTAACGGCAAACTTACAGATACTTCCTGTATTTTTGACGATTCTCTAATTATTAAAATACTCTCTCTATATTTTCTTATTTTACATTCAGAAAGTGTGCAATGAACATCATTATCCTTTTGCAGTACTTTATTAAATATTACAATAAGACTGTTATATCTTGGTTTATAGTGTTTACTGCTGATTACCATTATAGAATAAAGAAGAAGCCTCAAAGCTATTTCCTCTGGTAATTTATAAAATTCACTTAGTTTAATTTCGATGTAACCAAGATCATGAACGTTAACACAATCATTAAATGCGAGGCGTGTGTAGTGCATTAAAGCTTTCGTGGCTCTTTTTATATGAAGAGTTGTGAGACATATTCGCTCTGTTAAAATCTCTTGATTACCACTTGCTTTAAGTAAGTTGCGGTATAATGTGCGCTTATACTTTAAATTTTGGTTACTTCTATCTTCAATCCACTTCAACCGATAAAAGTCGGCATATTTTTTTATTCTACTACGGCTAAAACTTAATAATGGTCTCAGTATGCAAACTCCACTTAAAGAGGATTTGTAGTCCATAGATGACAACCCATCCAGACCACTACCGCGTTCAAGTCTCAGTAGAAACGTTTCTGCTTGATCATCTTTGTGATGTGCAATAAATAGATGCTTAACATCGTTATTTTTGCACCATCCTGTTAGCAGCTCGTACCGTGCTTTTCGTGCCTTTGATTGGACATTACCTTTAATATTTTGCTTTTCCCAGTTTAATATAAACGATTTCTTTACTCCAAGTTCTTTTGCATAACTTACAACAAACTCAACTTCCTCCTGGGATTCTGGACGCAATCCGTGATTTACTGCTAATGCTATAGGGGGTAGACATTGTCTTTTTTTCGCCCAACTGGTTATTAAGTGCAATAAAACTATACTGTCTATACCACCTGATACTGCAACTGCAACTTTATTGTTACAGATAGCAAAACCGTCCATTACATCTTGAAATAACGACTCTAATTCCATCTTTTATTCCAGTGTTTAAACACTGGGATCCAGAACTTTCTTAACAACTGAACGCCATAGATATAAGTAACTCAAAATTACCATTATTCCACTACTTGTAAGCTAGATTTCATACTGAGATACCGCGAATAAATCGCGGTATGATGTGGAACTACACTAGCTATAGTTGAAAAAAACTATTTTTTCATTCCAGAAAATGAAAACTCTACCCTACGGTTTTTAGCATGCTCTTTTTCATATTTAGAGTTCTTAGAATCATCTGCTACATAAACCAAAGGTTCAGTTTCACCCTTAGAAGCAGTTTTTATTCTATCTTCTAAGTAAGGTGTACAACTAACCATAAAATTTTTAGCTGCATCTGCCCTTCTAGCACCCAGCGCAACATTGTATTCATAAGAACCACGATTGTCAGTATGACCAATCAAAGTAACTTTCACATCAGGATCATCTTGCAACACTTCCATCACATCAAGTAATGTATCTGCACCTGCTTCACTGATATCAGATTTATCATAATCAAAAAAAACCCTTTTTTCTTTCATCTGTTTAACAACAAAGTTCATTTTATTTATTGCATTCACTCCTCTTTTTGAGCAAGAACTTACACCAGTAAGCAGTAAACAAAAACAGCACATTGCAATCAATCTACTCCACATTACTAAACCTCCATAAATTTTAAAATAGTGCGTAACTTTAATTTTAGTAGTTAATAATCTCTCTATATTGTAATATAGTCAAGAAAAATAAAACACTAAACACCTTTTCTACAGTCTTACAACTAATTTCCTAATAAAATGCTAGATTTTTAGTAGAAAAATCCGGTAAAGGCACAATTTTTTACCGTGCTTCAAGTAAATATACTTTTAACTTTATTATTAATCTATTACGATATTAAACAGATGTTTTCTAAAAAAAATGAACAAATATGAAATCTTACAAATTTCTAGAAGAAGTATTACATAGGTTGAAGAATATTGAGAATACGTTAAAAGTACTAGATCAGAGTCAACTAAACGTAGAAGATAAAGTTGAACAAATGGGTCTTCTAGAAGAAATTAGACATGAGATTATCTCTCACAATATAATAAAAGAATCATTAGCAGAAGCAGGTACTCCTAGTAACAAAAAGAAAGGTGATAGTTGGCAGCTAAAGTTAATAGAGAGGATGCATAAAAGCAACAGTGCTATTCCCATTGACTTAGTAAAATCCTTGTCCAAAGTTAAAATTGAGTGCCAAAATTTACGGAGGTTATCTCAATCTGAACCCAGTAGCTTAGAAAAACTAAAAGAACGCTTTGCTGACTTAGTCAAACTCATTCGTGGAGTAGTTTCTATAAAATCGCAGCAATTAAAATGTTCAAAATATGACTCACTGCTTGCTGACTATGACTCTGATATCACAGAAAAGGATGTAAAAGAAATATTTCCTAAGTTAGGCAAATTTTTCAGCGACAATATAGATAGAATAATTGAAAAGCAGAAGAAATACAAGATTACTAATACACAGAAGATTGCTACTCAAAAGCAGATTGAACTTGGTTCATTATGCTTGCAGCAAATAGGTGTTACGTCACACCATACTTTTTATCACCACCCTATAGATTATGATGAATCTGATTTTTGTTACGGTTTATTTTTACTTTTACGGTACAGTGGTCATGAAATTTATCAAAAATGTTTAGCACAAAACTCTATAAGTAACTCATTTACAAGATACGTTATGTGTGAAACTCAAGGGTTATTTATGGAAAGAATGATTGGAACATCCAGGGAATTTATTGAGTTTATTCAACCATATATAAAAGAGAAGCTCACTATAAAAGGCAAAGTTAATGCAAAGATCAACAGCGTTGAGAATCTGTACTTGATTTTCAATAAAGTGAATCTTTCGTCTCCTTTAAAGAAGGCAGATGAATTTAGTCTATTAGCCCACATTATGTTGAGAACCAAGTTAGAACAGGATATAATAAATGGTACGCTAGAGGTTAAAGACTTGCACGACGCATGGCTAGAAGGTATGGAACATTATAAAATTCCAGTAAAAGCTAAAAATGAACTAGACACTTACTTTCAAGATGAGTATTGGGTGAGCGGAACTATGGGCTATTTTCCCATTAAAATTATAGCTTTAATTATTGCTGTACAGATTTTTTCTTTCATAAAAAAAAATCATTACGAATTTTTGGGTGCTATAATAAAAGGAGATTTTGGGTTACTCATTGGTTGGTTATCTCAAAATGTATGTAGTGCAAAGTGTGGTTTTTTGGATCTGCTGAAAAAAGTAACAGGCAAAGGTTTAGATGTTGAATGCTGTAGTAGCTACTTGTCTGAAAAGTATGATTTATCTCAATAAAATGGTTTTCTTGAGTTGTGCATGAATTTTTTTCAAAAATTAACCGGAAAGTTTTGTAACCTTTTCACTTTCAAAGGTTTATTTGCTAGCGATATTGCTATAGACCTTGGCACTGCAAATACTTTAGTTTATCAAAAAAATCAAGGAATAGTGCTTGATGAGCCTTCGGTTGTAGCAAGAATAAAGGAGAAAGGAAGTTATGTTCCTTATGCTTTTGGTAAAAAAGCTAAAATGATGCTCGGAAAAACGCCAGGAGAAATAGAGGCAATTAGACCACTAAAAGATGGTGTCATTGCCGATTTTAAAAGCGCGGAAGAGATGCTAAAATATTTTATACGCAGTGCAAATACAAAGTTCACTGTCAATAAACCTAACATTATCATATGCGTTCCATCTGGATCCACCCCGGTTGAAAGACGTGCTATACAAGATGCGGCAGAAAGTGCTGGTGCAAATGAAGTATTTTTAATTGAAGAACCAATGGCCGCAGCAATTGGAGCCGGACTTCCGGTTACTGAACCTGAAGGTTCCATGGTTGTTGACATAGGGGGAGGTACAACTGAAGTCGCAATTATTTCTTTAGGTGGAATTGTTTATTCACGTTCTGCTAGGGTAGGTGGCGACATTATGGATGAAGCAATAAGATCATATATTCGTGAAAATCATAAGTTGTTAATTGGTGAGACAACAGCTGAAAAAATCAAGAAAAGCTTAGGTTCAGCAAGCCTGCTGGATGAAAATAATAAAGAATGGATGATGGTCAAAGGCAGGGATCTAGTGAGCGGCATGCCAAAAGAAATGCTTTTATCAGAATATCAAGTCGCAGAGAGTTTAATAGAGCCTGTGCATCAGATAATTTCTGCTATTAAAACAGCACTAGAGAGTACTCCTCCTGAACTTTCCTCTGACATAGTCGATAAAGGAATAGTTTTATCTGGCGGCGGTGGATTGCTACGCAATTTAGGTAAAGTCATAGGTGAAACAACAAAATTACCAGTACATGTTGCAGATGACCCACTTTGTTGCGTTGCCCTGGGCAGTGGTAAGGTGCTCGAAAATATGGATTATTTTAGCCATGTTTTATTTAAGCAAGATTAAGTATGGTAACTGTTTTGAAGGTAGTTCATTGAATCTTTTCGATGAATTGTACAATATAAATTAGATTACAATATCAAGCACACAACTATTATAGCTGTCATTTAAGTAGCTTACAGGATAGATAAAACACAAAAAAACCACTTGACAAGCTTCGCCAGCCTTCTTAGCC
>NZ_NJBR02000051.1:0-2603 GCF_002204235.2 Wolbachia endosymbiont of Wuchereria bancrofti | reverse complement strand
AAAAATTAAACATAAGATGCTAATTATATAATACTTTGTCATTTTAATCTGCACAGATTGAAGGTAACTTAATACCTCCAGTATCGGGATAAGGGGACTAGCTAGGTTTGTCAAGTAGTTTTTAGTTTCTATTGAACGACAGTTCAATGCCCAACGCTCTACCAAAAATTGGCTTGTTATGCGAGAAGTCTATTGACTTTCCACACTTTAATCTATACAACTCTAATACCTTAAACTATCAGCATGACAGATCTAAAGACAATGATGTTAAATTTTGGGCCTCAACATCCAGCTGCACATGGGGTGTTGCGTCTTGTTTTGGAGATGGATGGTGAAATAATTGAAAGGGCTGATCCTCATATTGGGCTTTTGCACCGTGGTACTGAAAAACTAATAGAACATAAAACTTATCTTCAAGCTCTGCCTTATTTTGATCGCCTTGACTACGTATCACCAATGTCACAAGAGCATGCATATTCACTATGTGTGGAGAAATTACTGCAATGTGAAGTTCCAATTAGGGCAAAGTATTTGCGTGTTTTGTTTTGTGAGCTGACAAGGATACTAAATCATCTACTCAATATCTCCTCTCAAGCGCTTGATGTCGGTGCAATGACTCCTCTTTTATGGCTCTTTGAAGAGAGGGAAAAAATATTGGAATTTTATGAAAGAGCTTCAGGTGCAAGGTTTCATGCAGCTTACATCAGACCAGGTGGAGTTGCAGCAGATGTTCCAGAAGGTTTGATTGAGGATATTGCAAAGTTTATAGAACAATTTCCCCAGTATATAGACGACGTCGATGAACTTTTAACAGAAAATAGAATATGGAAGCAACGCACTGTAGGAATCAGTGAAATGTCAATCAAACAGGCACTTGACTGGGGCTTTAGTGGACCAATGCTGCGCGCTGCTGGACTTGCTTGGGATCTACGAAAAAGTCAACCATATGAAATATACGATCAATTGGATTTTGATATACCTGTTGGTCAAAATGGTGATTGTTATGACCGTTATCTAGTGAGAATGGAAGAGATTAGGCAGTCTGTTAGTTTGGTAAAGCAGTGCATAGAGAAAATACCTGAAGGGCCAGTAAAAACTAAAGATAGAAAAATTTCTCCACCACCAAGGACTGAGATGAAAAGGTCTATGGAAGCTCTGATCCACCATTTTAAACTTTATTCAGAAGGGTATCATGTACCAGAAGGTGAGGCTTATGCAGCTGTTGAGGCACCAAAAGGCGAGTTTGGAGTATATATAGTTTCAGATGGCACTAATAGACCATATAGATGCCGAATAAGAGCACCTGGCTTTGCACATTTGCAAGCTCTAGATTTCATGGCAAAAGGACATATGCTTGCTGATGTTGCAGCAATTATTGGTTCACTCGATATAGTTTTCGGAGAGATTGACAGGTAGCTACAGTAACTCAACTGATAGTCAATACATCTTCTATTAAAAACTGCACAAACTCATTGCCGTTCCAATAATTCATAGAGATTTTGCCTAAAATAGCCTCAGTATTGCCCTGCATGATGGCAGAACCAAGATGGGTATTTGCAGAACGAAATGCAATAGCTCTGACCATAACGTCATCATCGACAATGAAACATTTTATATGGTTAACTCCTACAATTTCTGGCTTTCTGATCTTTGCTCCTTGAATGATAAACCTAGGTTCAGGGTTGCCAACACCAAATGGCTCGAGGCGTTGCAATTGGTTCCACAGGGATAAGTTTATTGCCTTAGCAGTTACTATACCGTCAACTTTTAAAGCTTTATCATTTGTAGAGTATGCAAACCTTTCAGTAAAAAAGTTATGTAGATCACTCATTTTATCTTCATTAATCGAAAATCCTGCTGCCATACTATGGCCGCCACCTTCAATAATTAAATTCATGCACTTTGCAGAAAGAACTGCAGCACCGATATCGACTCCAGGAATTGACCTGCAACTTGCTTTCCCTATTCTATTGTTTAAAGATATTACTATTGTCGGCAAGTGAAATTTTTCCTTCAGTCTTGATGCAATTATACCAATTACTCCCTGATGCCAATTGCCACTTACCATTATAAAATTTGCACCTGAATGCATAGAATTTTCCACTTGTATTGTAGCCTCTAAAAGGGCCTCATTTTCCATCATCTTTCTTGCATTATTCAAATCTATCAGTTTTAATGCGATGTAATCCGCCTCCTTTTTATCATCTGTAGAGAGTAACCTTGCACCTAGCAATGCTTCTCCGATTCTCCCTCCAGCATTTATGCACGGCCCGATATTAAAACTCAGCCGAGAAACACTAGGTCTTTCAAGAATTCCTAAAGCATCAAACAAAACACGCAAGCCAACGTTTTTTCTTGCTGACATAACTTTTAATCCTTGTGAGACGAATGCTCTATTCAAGCCAGTAATCTGCATAACATCGCAAACAGTTCCAAGAGCCACTAAGTCTAGTAAATCAAATAAATCTGGTTCTTTTTTGCCGGCAAAAAAATCTTGCTCACGTAAGCTTTTATTAAGAGCAACAGTTAGCAGAAATGATACTCCAACTGCTGCAAGGCTATTGTAAGGGGAACTCTCATCAAGACGATTTGGGTTCACAACT
>NZ_NJBR02000006.1:0-17094 GCF_002204235.2 Wolbachia endosymbiont of Wuchereria bancrofti | reverse complement strand
AAGCTGGTAAAGCGTGTCAAGTAATTTTTTGCATTTCTATGAGCTACTTGAATAACACCTACCGGTCTCTCAAATCACAATGTTTGTGTAGTTGTTCCCCAGTTATCACTAATTTTTACCTCTACTTCAAGTGGTATAGAAATTTTCACTATATTTTCCATTATATCCTTCATAAGTTTTGCCGTTTCTTGTACTTTTTCATTCTCTACTTCAACTAGTAGCTCATCATGAACTTGGAGGATTATTTTGCCTGCTTTTAACTGATCAAAAAGCTGAATCATCGCACATTTTATTATATCAGCGGCAGTTCCTTGCAGTGGTGCATTTATTGCCGCTCTTTCCGCAAATTGTCTTAGATAAGGAATTGTGTTGTTTATGTCTTTTACAAAGCATCTTCTGCCAAACAAAGTTTCTACATAACCATGCTGCCTCGCGATAGACACTACTTTTTCCATATAGACCTTTATTTCTGGATAACAGGAAAAGTAGTAATAAATGTATTCAGCAGCTTCCTCAATGGTAATTCCAAGCCGTTTTGCAAGGCCAAATGGGCTGATTCCGTACATGATTCCAAAGTTAATAGATTTTGCTTTGCGCCTTAATTGTTCATCGACCTCCATATCTTTTTGCACTCCAAAGACTTGCCCTGCAGTAATGCCGTGAATATCCTTTCCATTTGCAAAAGCTTCTTTAAACGCTGTAACATTTGCAACGTGTGCTAGGAGCCTCAGTTCTATTTGTGAGTAATCAGCAGAAATTATCTTGTATCCCTTTGGCGCAATAAATGTCTGTCTAATAAGATTTCCTTCTTTACTCCTGATAGGAATATTCTGCAAATTAGGACTGCTTGAGCTGAGCCTTCCAGTTGCAGTTACAGTTGTTGAGAAATTTGTGTGTATTCTGCCATCAAGTGGGTCAACCTGCTTTATTAGTGCATCAGTGTAGGTACTTTTTAATTTACTTAAATGTCGCCAATCTAAAATTTTGCTTGCAATTTCAACTCCTTCTATTTCAAATTCCTCTAGTACTGCGGAGTTTGTGCTATATGATCCAGATTTCAACTTTTTTTTCTTATTAAGCCCCATCTTGTTAAACAGAACATCGCTTAATTGTTTTGGTGAAGCAATATTAAACTTTTCTCCTGCCAAATTATATATGTCATTTTCAAGCACGGCGATTAGCTGTTGGAATTTATCAGACAATTCCTGTAATTTATGAATATTTAGTAATATTCCATTTTTTTCCATGTTGAATATTACTTTCATAAGCGGTTTATCGAAGCGCTCGTAAATTGTAAAAAGCTTTTCCTGAAATAGCCTTTGTTTCAGCTTTTCATGAATTGCTATTAAAGTTTTTGCTGAAAAGGCCTCTACATTTTCACTCAAATTGTGTGCAATTATGTTTGGAATGCTGTGGTCGTGTTTTCCTGTGTCGAGACTGTATGACATTATCATCAAATCGTCAACTGAGCCCAGTGCTTTTTCTATTGTAGGAATGGTTTTCCTGGTTTCTCTGGTATCATGTATTATTTTGAGTATCCCATTTGAAAATAGAGCTGAATTGATTGTAATAAGTGCATCTTGTAAACAGTTTTGATCTATGTAAAAAATGTTATCTTTATTGTAAGATAAGGAAATTTTACTAAGTACGTTGTTTTCGAAATGGCAATAAATTGCGACTTTGCCTTCATATCTACAGTGTTCCAAAAAATTTTCTAATGCTTCACTACTATATTCTGTTCTCTCTTTTATGCTCGATTCATTATAAGAAAAAAGCTTTTCTACTTTGCCTATCAAGGAATTAAATTCATACTTCTTTAAAAAAGATAACAATTTTTCCATATTTGGAGAGAGAACCTTATATTTTGTGACTTCATGCTGAAGATCCACTTTCTTGCATAGTGATAAAAGTTTTCTTGAAATTAACGCTTTTTCTTTATATTCGGTGAGAATATTACGTGTCCTTGTTTGCTTGATGTTATTGATGTTTTCTATGATATTGTTCAACGAATTAAATCTATCCAGCAATTTAGCTGCAGTCTTTGGGCCTATTCCTGGAACGCCAGGAATGTTGTCAGATACATCTCCAGTTAGAGAAAATAAATCAAGAAGCTTATTTGAATTTACACCAAATTTTTCCATTACTTGTTTTTCATCTATGTATGTGTTTTTGATAGGATCGAATATTAAAACGTCGTAGTTCAAGAGCTGAAATAAGTCTTTATCTGACGAAATTATTACTACTTTTAAATCTTCGTGGTTGGCGTATTTTGCAGTTAATGTTGCAATTATGTCATCTGCTTCGTAGCCTTCAATCTCTTCATAACTGAGATTAAAAGCTTCTATTGCTTCCCTCAGTATTGCGAACTGTGGAATTAAATCTTCAGGAGGAGTTACTCTGTTTGCTTTGTATTCAGGGTATAAATCGTGCCTGAAATTTTTTTTACCTGAGTCAAGTGCTATGGTTAAGTAGTCTGAATGGGTGATATACTTTAGAACCATATTCAGAAATCCGTACACAGCACCTATTGGCATACCAGTTGTAGTAGCTAAATGATGCAAAACATAATAAGCTCTGAAAAGAAAGCCGTAACCATCGATAATTGTGAAAGTTTTTTTTTGCATTGTAGAGATATTTATGTGTGCCCTTGATAGTCCGTTATTTAGCTGCAGAAATCAAGTCTTTGTTTTCTTGCTTTACAAATATCGTAGGAAATTTTGCCCCAAAATAACATTCACGCATAGTTAATAATTACCGTTTAAAATTGAGTTATATTAAAAAGTTAAAAGCTCAAAATGAATAAGAAGACAAAAAAACAAAGAAGTCGAAATCAGCTAGACAAACTGTAAAGACTATTAGTAGTCCAATTATTCTGATTCCGCTTCAATAAAAAATGAAATGGTACCAATAAAAGTTAAGCCAAAGGCTAAGAGTAACCAAGCCTCTAAAAAAAAGTAAAGCTTATGCTTTCTTAATTTTCGATTCCAACTTAACAGGTGACAGCGAAGCGTTTGATACAAGTTTAATATCAAGTAAAAGTGAAGTATCATCTAACTTAAAGCCGACAGTCTCAAAAAAAAGGTTGCGGTAAACAAAGATATATCTCAACAACAATTGCAGAATTCAGGTCAGCAAAAATTTGCTAGAATTAGAAGAAGTAATAGGAAGGTGCTTAGCCAAATAGTGCTAAGAAAAGTTGAAATTCCAACTGTTTCTAAAGAGCAAAATAATTCTGCTGCATCTGAGAAAAACTTCCTCAGACAAAGAGCAAATCTGAGCAAATTAAAAAAGGAGTTGAGCAAACTGTTAGTCTTGATGATCAGGTTAAAACTCTACAGAATAGACAAAATGATTTGCGAAGGAAACTTGATAAACCTGAGCAACATAGTAAATTATTTATGTTTATAAAGTCAAAGAAACATAAGATTGAAGGAAAGGGAGCAAAATCTCAGTTAAGGGGAGTGACTAAAGCTAGATAGAGAGCTAGACTTGATAAAGGGCTTAAGAATGATAAAGGCTTAAGAATTTTAGGTTTTGTAAATAAATCTCGTGATACAGGTAACTCTGGCAATAAGTATTCAGAAGGAATAGATGAAATAGTACAAAAGCATTTTCAACAGTATATACATTATACGTGTAATGATCCTAGTAATTTTTTGAGTTTAAGACCTTTTATGTGCAGATCTCTTCAGGAAATCTTAGATAGAGCTAATCTACATATGAGGAAAACAGATCTTGCTCAGGTATGATGCATACCAAATTAAAACTTTACTGCAAAATAATGACATAAAAGCAAGGGAGAAGAAAAGCGCTAAAAAAAATGTATAAAGACTTAAAGAATGAAATGAGCAAAAGTAGAAAAGGCTTTGATTCAAAAAATGATTAGTATATTTGTAAATTAAGAGAGGGCAGAAGTGCATCATCCGATTTAATTATGAAATTTGTACAAACGGTACAACAGCCATGGCAGGCCTCAAAGGGAAATGTTTAATAAACTGTACGAACGCATTACAATTTGCAGGTAATTTGTGTGACAGGTGGTGTTATACCGGTACTACGGCACTTATACAACAAGTTAACTAACTTTGTCTCTAAATCTTAATGTGGTAAAGCTTCTTCTATTTCTAGCTTGTTAAGCTTGCTCTTTTATTCTAGTTCTTTTATAGCATCAACAAGACTTAGTTCCTTACCATCAAGTTTGATTTTAACGTCTATGTCTTTCTCTAAATCTTCATAACTTGATTTGCTACCTACTATTTTAATATTGCTATCAGAGCTCAATGCAATGTTGCATTTTTTTCCATTGATGTACCATTTAAACTGCAATTCACATTCATATAGAGAAGAATTAGCTAAGTCATAACATCTGACTCTAACTTTTTTACCATCACCACTCTCAATAACGTAACCACTTATAATTTTTCTGTCATCATTATCTAATATTGAAAAATCAGTGATTTTGTTATCTTTATAGAATTTCTATTTAAAAGTTCGCTTACTTTACAGCCGTATCCTTATCTTGTAGTGTTATTCTTGCGTGAAAGCTACTGTTATTATTTCGGTAACTTCGGTAAATTAATATGTTATTAATAATATCATCTTTAATATATATGCTAAATTCAGATTTAGCTTTTTCTTCTAATTCAATGTATTCTTTAGGAGGCTCTTCTGCATCAAAAAATTCATTACTGTCGTCTAATATACCTTAAGTGTCTTGTACTAGCATGCTTTTTGTTCTATTGACATATCTATATTAAGATTATATATAAAATCATTAACACGTTAATATATTTTATTAAAGTATAAACCTAGATAAATCTAGCTGTTTTGAAATCGATTCTAGTTTATCTTTCACGTATTTGCTATCTATAACAAATTTTTCACCATTTTTTTCAGAAGCGATAAAACTTATTTCATCCAAAAGCTTCTCCATGATAGTATGAAGCCTCCTTGCACCTATGTTTTCCACTTCCCTATTAACTGTAAACGCTATTTCAGCTATGGTTTCAATTCCATCATCAGTGAACTCAAGTGTTACATTTTCTGTTTTCATTAAAGCTATGTACTGCTTTAACAAACTGGATTCCGGTTCTTTTAATATCTTTATTAAATCTTCTTGAGTAAGTGCTTTAAGTTCTACTCTGATTGGTAGCCTACCTTGCAATTCTGGTAAAAGATCAGATGGCTTAGACAGATGAAAGGCACCGGATGCAATAAATAATATATAGTCTGTTTTTACGTGGCCATATTTAGTTGAAACGGTTGTTCCTTCAAGTAACGGTAATAAATCACGTTGTACTCCCTCTCTATTTACTTCACCTTTTACTTCTGTGCGTGCTGCAATTTTATCTATTTCATCTAAAAATACTATGCCTTCATTGCTAACAAGATCGATGGCTTCTTTGATTATCTTATCTTCATCCATTAACCTTTCGCTTTCTTCATTAATCAATATTTCACGCGCTTCTTTTACCTTAACTGTAATGGTTTTTGTCTTTTTACCCCCGTTGAACATTTTACCCATTAGCTCTGTTACGTTCACTACACCAACTTGTCTACCTGGCATGCCTGGTATATCAAAAGTAGGTAACATGCTCTTGCTCTCTCTAACGTTAATGGAAACTTCCCCATCTTCAAACTCTTTATTTCTCAATCTTTCTCTGTAAGTCTTTTTACTTTCTTCGGTTGCATTTTCGCCGACCATAGAATTGACTATTATCTTCTCAGCTAAATTCAAAGCTTTTTTAGCTAGGGCTTTGCGAGCTTTTTCCTTAACTAAAACTATTGCTGCATCAACTAAATCACGTGTTATTGAGTCAACATCACGTCCAACATATCCTATCTCGGTAAATTTCGTTGCCTCAACTTTTATGAACGGTGCACCTGCAAGCTTTGCTAAGCGACGAGCTATTTCAGTTTTACCAACCCCTGTGTGACCAATCATCAGTATATTTTTAGGTATAATTTCATCACGCAAAGGAGGAGGAACTTTGTTGCGACGCCAACGATTCCTAAGTGCAATTGCAACAGCACGCTTTGCATCATCTTGCCCGATTATGAACCTATCTAGCTCTTTAACTATCTTCTGTGGTGGCAGATCATCTAATAAAATTTGTGTGCTATTATTAACTTGAGCACTGCTATTATTCGAATCACAATCACTTCTAGTATCTTTATATAGGTCACTTTTTTTATTGTAGGTATCACTGCTACAAGATTGCCCTCCTGAGAGAGTCGTAGGTTGATTGGAGAAATTAGTACGTAAAATTTTTCGTTCATCAAAAGACATATTATCCCTCTATCTTTTCAGCAACTACATTATGATTTGTGTAAACACATATATTGGCTGCTATTTTCATAGCTTTTTTTGCAATCTCCTCTATTGATATTCCTTTGATATCAATCAAAGCTTTTGCTGCAGATAGGGCAAAATTTCCCCCAGAGCCAATTGCTGCAATTCCATCTTCAGGTTCAAGAACATCACCTGTTCCTGTGATTACTAACGAAATAGATTTATCTGCAACTATCATCATAGCTTCCAGTTTTCTTAAATACTTATCCATCCTCCAATCTTTTGCAAGTTCAACGCACGCTCTCATTAATTGTCCTGGATGTTTGTCAAGTTTAGATTCTAGTCTTTCAAAAAGAGTAAATGCGTCAGCTGTTGCTCCGGCAAAACCGGCAATAACGGAGTCACTAGAAAGACGCCTAACTTTTTTTGCCCCAGATTTTATGACAGTATGCCCCAATGAAACCTGTCCATCACCTATTACTATTACGCTTTTGTCTCTCCTAATTGACAGTATGGTAGTTCCATACATTTTGCTGCTGTCGTGTTGAATCATTTTTGTGTCAGTTTAAATAGTAATTTCATTATACTGTAATGTTAGTTAAATATGTTTAGCTATAGCTTATAATATAGTACCTTCCTTATAACATTTAAAGTGTAGATGCAAAATATAATTCATCCAAATTTAGAAAAAAGTATAAATAATTGGTTTGAGACGCAGTTTAACAGCCTTACATTACCATTTTATAGCTCTATAGATCTTAGAAACTCTGGTTACAAAATTGCCCCAATAGACGCCAATTTGTTTCCTGCAGGGTTCAATAATCTAAGTGAAATGTCAAAGGCAACAACAGCAGAGCTAATGAGGAGCTACTTTGAAGGGAAACAACATAAAAGAGTTCTCATAATACCGGAGAACTACACGCGAAATAAGATGTATATAAAAAACGTGTTTGCTATAGAGGTAATACTACAACAAGCAGGTTTTGAAACGAGAGTTGGTCTCTTTCATAATGAAGCATGCAATTTAATAGAGCCATATGAAACTATTGTGAAAGAAAACTCTCTGCTCAAGACAACTTCAGGATTTATGCCCGATGTTATTATACTAAACCGGGATATGACAAGTCATATTCCCGATATGTTAGAAAATGTAAAACAAGAGATAATACCGAGTCCATTATATGGTTGGCACAGCAGGCAGAAGTTTAAATATTTTAAAATTTATAAAAAATTAGTGTCCGAGTTCTGTGGCGAATTTAAAATAGATCCATGGCTTATTTCTGCATTTACAGAGGACTGTGATGAAGTAGATTTCAATGACGATTCACCGCTAGAAACAGTAGCGACTAAAGTTGACCAAGTATTGTCTCTAGTGCAAAAAAAGTATGAGGAATATGAAATAAAGACTCAACCTTATGTTTTTATCAAAGCAAGCAATGGAACATATGGAATGGGCATTATAACAGCAACAAGCGGAGAGGAAATATTGACCCTCAATAAAAAAAAGCGTCATAAAATGAAAAAGATAAAAGAAGGTATAGAAATTAATAGCGTTATCATACAAGAAGGTGTACTTACTATCGATGTATTTGAATATAGTCCTGCAGAGCCGCTTATATACTATATAGGAAATACTCCAACTTGCTATTTATACCGTTGCAATAGCAGAAAAGATGTATATTCTAGCTTAAATTCTACTGACTGTAAGTTTTATGATGTTAGCCAAGTTGTAGAAAATAAAACCCTGTCACTTTGGGGTACAGTTAGCAAATTAGCAGTGCTAGCATTAGCGGTAGAAATGAAGTCTTTTCATATCTAATTTCTACCTCCATATAGCGCAGCCATTGTACGGATCATGATTATGATTAGCAGTACCACCAAGTTCAGTAGAAGGATCATTGTTGATAGGTTGATTAAACAGTTTGTCAAGCTGGATTGCCAGAAATGCTGTGCTATATATTATGCTGGCTGCTATGCTCCAATGGAAATTATAGGTTATACCATTACCCAAGTTTATTGGTATGGTTGCAATTTCTATCCTTTTTAATATGAAATTTAATAAACCTAATGACAGAGTCAGTGTGCTGATAATGAGGTCCTTATTGCATTTAGCAAGATCAGCTTCACATTTTGTAAGTTCATCAGTATCCTTTTTACCTTGATATTCTTTACTTACGTCTTGGTATTTTTTATATGCCTCTTGATATTGTTTATATGTATAATAGTGGTTTATAGGTTCTGAAATAAATAGAAATAGAATTGTTGATGCAAGCCCCACATGACTGACTGCACCTGCAGCAAACAAATGGATGATTTTCATCTGTATCGATACTCCTATGATACTGCTTATCAAGAGAGCTAGTTCACCTATAAACTCTACTAGTTCTTTAGGTTTATCTTTATTACCTGATTTACTTTTAGATTTGTACCCAGCTAAATTGAGTCCTAAATGGAGAGTATATAATATGGATATTGGCAATTTTATTAACTTGGCAACCTTCCATGTAAAGGAGATATTTGATCTATTATTATTAATAAACTCACAGCAGAATTGTAGTGAGATCTTACACAGCAACATTGTTAAAGCTGTTGTAATACAGATTATCTTCCTGATATGATGACCATGAAGCTTATGTATCACCTTTACGGACATATTTGATTCTTTTGTTGGCTTGTTCAGCATAAATAACTAATAGAATAATAATTTCTTACCATTCTATCACATGGAGTCCTAAAAGAAAAGCACTATAAATCAGGACCTTAAGAGTGGTTTATACATAAACCAGCTAGGCACTTAATAAACAAGTAGTTAGTACTAAGAGTTGGTATGCGAAAGTAATATCCATCCTTGATAATAGTTTTGTATTCCATGTCAAGTTCAACAAGCGTTTCTGAATGCTCAGAAACAAAAGATATTGGTAGTAAAACTACAGGTACACCATCAGCTTTTGCACGTAATAACTCGCTTTCAGTGCTTGGTTCTAGCCATCTTACAGGGCCGATCTTGCTCTGATAGCATATTGACCAGTCAAGGTCTTTAATATGTAATTTTTTTACTATCAGTTTTACTGTTTCTTCTACCTGTAAGGCGTATGGGTCACCTTTTTTAATAACACTGAGAGGCAAGCTATGAGCTGAAAATAGAACTCTTGGTTTACCAACTTCACTAGCTAATTTATAGTGTTTAGTTATCAGGTTGGCGTGAGCCTCAATAAAATCTTGGTTATCGTAATGGTGGCGAATTATTTTTGTATTACATTTTATGCCATATTGTTTAGCATTTTTTTGCCAATTTTCGATGGATGACAAAGTTGTAGTAGTTGAATATTGAGGATATAACGGCAGCAGAATTACTTCATCAGGATCGAACTGCTTTACACTTTTAACAACTTCATTGGCAAATGGATGCCAGTAGCGCATGCAGATGAAAACTTTGGTCAGTTTTGATGTCATTCCTGCGCGTGACAATGGAATCCAGTTTTCTTTTCTAGACCCCAGTGTCACGCTACTTGGATGACAAAAGATAGATCTATTAAGCTCTCGCTCAAGTGCTTCAGCTTGCATTTTTGTGTTCTCTAAAATTGGTGATTTGCCTCCAATTTGTTCATATATTTTTCGTGCATTATTTTCTCGTTTTGCGGATATAAATTTTGCTAAAAAGAACCGAAAAGGATTTGGCAAATTAATTATTCTCTTATCATAAAAAAGATTAAATAAAAAAGGACGGACCGCACTCAGTGAGTCAGGTCCGCCAAGGTTAAGTAAGACAACTGCCTTTTTCACCTACGCACTACTACAACAAGTTACTTTTGGGGTGCCTGTGAAATCAGCTACACACTCATCAAGTATAGATATAGGCACTAAATTTCTCACACTAACATATAATAAATGGCCAGATCTCTGTAGGTTATTCTTTGTAGATGCAAAAGGACTTCTATCAAAAGCTAGATCAACACAAAAACTTGGTACTGCTTCAAGAAGTTCGATGGCGGCTAAAGATAGCATTATGCAACTTTGAAGAACCTTCAGAGGAAAAACTAAGAACGTAACAAAAAAAGAGGTGCTACCTGTTTCGTTTGGCAATTGTTCTTGGTTAGGTGAATTATACTCAATGTGTTTTCTATTTTGATCAAAAATAGGAAATTTTATAGAGTCCTTCTTAAGTTCTTCGTCTATTTCTTTTCTACTATGGTTGGTGATCTTTTCTAGTAACTTCTCACGCAGATTAAAAGTTCTTACGACAAAACATGTAGCAATCATCAACGCAGCACATATAGATGCACATGGCATGAAACTTATATTATCTACTATAGCTGGTAGTACAAAGCAGACGAACAGTGCTATGATTGTCATTTCAAGAAATGGAATAGTGTTTCTTTTCATTGCGAAAGCGGCACCTTCTTGTAATTTTGTATTGTGACGTAAGCTATATTCCAAATAACTTAAAAAGGCCAAACTAAAAGTTAAAAACCCTTTTGTTCCACAAAAAATTGATGACTTAAGATTATTTACTAGTTTTTTACGACAGTAATCCATGCAATACCTACTTGATGATTTATTCTTAACTATAAAGAAAAAACTACTTTTATAAAACCGGAATTTGCAATAAGATAAATATGCAAATATGTGGTTTTATATAAGGAAATATGGCGATTGAGAGAACACTTTCGATATTAAAACCTGATACGGTGAAAAATAATATTATAGGTAATATAAATTCCTATATCGAAAAGTCTGGGCTAAGGATAATAGCACAAAAAATGATGTTACTAACAAAAAAACAAGCAGAACTGTTTTATGCAATTCATAAAGATAGACCTTTTTTTGGGAGATTAGTGGAATTTATGACTTCTGGTCCTGTAATAGTTCAAGTTTTAGTTGGTGAAAATGCAATCAGTAAATATAGACAAATCATGGGAGCTACAGATCCAAAGCAGGCAGATAAGGGTACAATCAGAGGTGACTTTGCTGACGATGTTAATGAAAATAGAGTCCACGGTTCTGATAGTTTAGAAAATGCTCATAAGGAGATAGCTTTCTTTTTTGCTGAGTGTGAGTTGGTGTAGCTTCAGGCCTGCTAACATAGCTATATTTTACTCAGATTTTTACTGATACCCAGCAAAACAAGATTTAAAATTTTGTGCAATGTCATTGATTATAGCAAGATATGCATCTTTTCCAGGTTCTATATTTAACCCAATAGGATCGAGGATTACCATTTTTGCGTCATTGGAAAGGACTTTAGGTTTTATGCTATCTTCTAGTGAATGAGAAAATATACATTTAATATTTTCTTCCTCCATCACCTTTTTTAGTTTCATTAAGCTTTTCATGCCTATGTAAGAGTCCTCTTCTATAGAAAGAATAACACTTGGGTGATTTAAACCGAAATATTTTTCAAAATATTGATAAGCATCGTGAGTAACTATGTATTTTTGATTTTTAAAGTCATTCAATTCTTTTGCAATTTTTTCTACTTCTTGATTTATTTTTTTTTTAGCTTTTATTGCATTGTAGTTGTAACGGGAGGCATTCTCCTTGTCTATGTTGGATAGTGCTTCACTTATAGAAAGTATCATACTCTTTGCATTTTCAGGACTCAGCCAAATATGTAGATCTTTTTCATCTTGAGTATGGGTAATTTGTTTGGAGAATGAATGTGATCGGGCAGGAAGTAGGTTAATTGTCTTTGACAACTGCACAAGTTCTTTTTTTTCTTTAGCGAAAGTTTTAATAAATGTCTCTAAGTTATCATCAATATAAAATATAACATCACTTGATTCTAAGTTGCTCGCATCAAATGGCTTTAATATATGATCGTGTGTGGATGTTGTGTAGGCAAGCAAATATGGTTTTGAAATTCCATCTGTAACAGAAGCTACAAGTGAATGTATAGGCTTTATTGTGGCTACAATTTTTAAATTGGATGAAAGGGCACTATTATAGTATAGTGTAAATAAAAGTGATAGAAAAAAAGCTAATAAATGTCTCATGAAAGAGTCGAGAAAAATTTAAATTTTGTCAAAAAGTTAAATAATGTCAATGACAGTGTCCTAAAAATAGAAAATCTTGCTCTAGCGTACGGTAATAAAAAGGTTCTCGATGGTATTAATATATCAATAGACAAGGGAGATGTAGTTACCATACTTGGCCCAAATGGTGGAGGTAAGACTTCTTTGATGAAGGTGGTTGCTGGTATAAGTAAGAATTATACAGGTAGGGTTATATTTGCTGATAATATAAAAATTAGCTACATGCCACAAAATTTTAGCATTAGTAAATTGATGCCAATAACAGTTGAATATTTCCTTTTAAATAGTTTTTCAAAAAAATTGAAGAAAAATCAATCGGTTATTACGGAAGTGATAGAATTAGTTGGTATTGGCAATATTTTGAAAAATCAAGTGTTAGAAATTTCTGCAGGACAGATGCAATTATTACTGCTTGCACACTGTTTAATTGCAGAGCCTGACTTAATTATTCTAGATGAGCCGGTTAGTGCGATGGACATTAACGCACGTGCTAAGTTTTACGATATTATAGGGAAAATAGCAAAGAAACGACTAATTTCGATCCTTATGACGTCTCATGATTTAAGCTCCATTGTACCATGTTCAGATTATATTGTTTGTATAAATCATACTATCTATTGCCAGGGTAAGCCTGATGAAATTATGGAGGATAAAACTCTAAGTGAGATATTTAGCAGTTACATAGCAAAATGATTCAAAATATTCTGCGCCTTTTGTATATAACTGCAGTACTAACTCGTTATAACATATCACCTTATTTACTTTCTCCGTCAAGGAAATCAATAAATAGGATACAAGGCTATAAACTGAAATGCGCTTTTGAGAAATTAGGTCCAGTATTTATTAAGTTTGGGCAATCTATCTCATCACGTACTGATATTTTGAATGAGGATATAACGAATAACTTATTGTTGATATGTGATAGATTGCCCTCTTTTTCACACAAGATAGCAGTTAAAACTATAGAGAGCGAATTTAATTGTAAGTTAAGTGACATTTTTTCAAGTTTTTCTGAAAAGCCAATTGCAGCAGCATCAATTTCTCAAGCTCATAAGGCAATTACAACAGAAGGTAAAGAAGTTGCTGTAAAAGTTTTAAGGCCAAATATTGAAAAAGCATTTTCAAAAGATATCAAAATGCTTTTTTGGCTTGCGGGGATTACAGAAAAGTTTAGCAAGCAATCAAGGAGGCTAAAACCAATTGAGTTAGTTGAAACTTTTGCTGAAATTTGCCGATTAGAGCTAGATCTACGTTTTGAAGCTGCTCACTCTTCGGAGCTTAGGGAAAATACAAAAAACGACAGAGGTTTTTATGTTCCTGAAGTGGATTGGAGTAGAACTTCAAAAAGGGTTTTAACATTGGAGTGGGTAGAGGCAACACCAATATATGAAGTTGAAAAACTAAATAATCATAAGCAAATAGCTATTAATCTTATAGAGTCGTTTTGTAATCAAGTATATAGAGATTGTTTCTTTCACGCGGATATGCATCCTGGCAATCTAATGATCGATAGTAACAACAGTATTGTCGCTTTAGATTGTGGAATTATGGGCCGAATAGACCGAGAGACATGTTACTATGTAATAGAGATACTGAAAGGCTTTTTGAATCGGGATTATGATCACGTTGCAAAAGTGCACTTTAGAGCTGGTTATGTCTCGCCGCAGCATAAAAGTTTTGTTACAGCGTGCAGGGCAATAGGTGAACCTATTATAGGGCAGCCTATACAAAAAATTTCTTTTGCTAGTTTACTTGCTCAATTGTTAAAAATAACTGGTGATTTTGATATGAAAGTTCAAACGCAATTATTACTTCTGCAGAAAACTATGATTTTGTTAGAGGGAACTTGTAGAAAAATCTACCCGGAAATTAATATGTGGAAAGTGGTTGAAGCATGGACAGAAAATCAACATAAAAATAAAATAAGCTATAAAGAGAGAATAAAGAGCTCTTACCCCGTAAAGACAATTCAAGAAATTTTTAACCTTATAGAAAAATTAAACCTAATAGCTAATCAGAAACTAGAGAATATTCAAGTCAAGAATAGGTCAAATGGAAAAATCTACTTTTTACTGTGGTCTATAGTCATAGCGCTAATCGTTAAGCTTTTGGTTTTTTTGTGATAGACTTCTTGCATGACTGCTGCTTACATAAAAAACATTGGCCGTCCCTTAGTGTCATTCTAGTGCTTAACGCTGGGACCATGCAGCTAACATAATAGTCTACCTAGTAGTGAAGGGTGTAAGTTTAAAAAGTTAATCAACTATGGGAAGGTTTTATTTATGTACCTCAGTTTTTCTTTTATTTTATTCTCAAATTAACTACTATTAACTGAATGTAAAAGGGAAGTTTATTTTGGAACTGTAAGGTTTTGAGGTGAAGTAAGCAATGATATCAAAAACTGGTAGTCGTTTAGAAATTACTTTATCACTTATTGCCAAACTTGTTGCACAGCAGTTTTCAAAGTGGGCTTACTTAGAGGTTAAACCTGTTGAGCTCAGTCGCATAGACAATAGAACCTTTCGCTTATGTGAAGAAATATTGATCAGGGCTACAGGGCTACCAAGTGCAGAAAATTGTGCGCTACGAGTTCTAAAGGAGCAAAAATGGCTCAAGATACTTGCACCGCATTTATCATTTTCTGTTCCTGCACTGCTTGAGATGGGGCAACCGTCGAAACATTATCCTTAGAATTGGTCAATATACAGGTGGATTGAAGGGGAAAAAGCATAAATAAAGTGTCTATAGATGATCTGAATTTACAGGTTATTGCTTTTCAACTTGCGCAGTTTTTGAACGAATTATATAGGATTGATGTTAGAGGAGGCCCTAGTCCTGGGCTTCATAACTACTAGCGTGGTGATCACATATCAATCTATAATGCAGAAAAATCGGCAATTATGGAGTTGCAGGGTTTTATTGACACTAAAACCATAACATCTGTTTTGAAAAAGACTGTGAGCTCAAGATGGAACAAGAACTCAGTATGGATACATGATGATTTTTGCAATTGGGAATATCTTGATAAAATATGGGTGTATAGCTGCTGTGATTGATTTTAAATGTATGGGTATTGGTGATCCAGCTTGTGATCTGGTCGTTGCGTGGAATTTTTTTGAAAAATGAGAGTCGGAGAATTTTTAAATCACATCTATGTTTAGATTCAAATACATGGCCTAGAGGATATGATTGGGCTTTATGGAAGGCTCTCATTACAACTGCACTCATTAAAAATAAGGACAGCCCAGAATCTATAAAATAAAGGAAAATTATTGATGAAATTCTAATTGGTTAATGTTAATTCAGTTTTAAGTAAAAATTCCATCTTCTTTCTCCTCAAACGGGCAAGTATCGTAGAACAATTCTATTCGAGAATAAGCCACCGTCAAATGATAAAAATGAAGTACCTTGAAAAGTACCTATAGGATCAGGATAATCGAAATTTAATACTAGCATAATCTTCTACCAGGAGTAAATCTTTTTCAGATTGTAAGACTCTTGAAAAACATCGAAAATTTTTTGACAGCTTCAGTTACTGATTCTCTACCATCCATAGTTGAAGGAGGACCTATAAAGTAGACATTAGAATGCACATATGAGATCATCTAATCAAGATTTTTATTATGCATAGTGTAGTAAGATTCTGCTTTATTCAGATTTTTGTCGACCATATTATCTCCACACTACAATACATATGTGGTATTTGAGCCATATGTAAAGTCAAGATTGAATTATGCATAACTAAAGGTTTTATCAAGGAAATAAAAAAGTGTATAGTTCCGGAGAGTATGATGGTAATAGGCTAGTGTAATAGTTAGGCCTTTTCTTATTACTGGAAGTGATTGTATTATTTAAGTTTTAGTAATATATACTGCCAAATTAAGAATTCTACTAGGAGAAGTGAAAATCGTTATGGTCATTGTGATCACAGCCCAACTAATGGATCGTAAGGTCATAATTTCACTTTCCATATCTTTCCAGTTGTTTTATATATAATTCCCCGAATTTAAAAAATTTGTTCCATATTGTATGGTATGTTTGAATTGTTGATTAACCAGTTTTTTGATAAATTGTTTGTGCTTTTCTGCTTTGTAAGTTCCAAGATGTTTGGGTTCAATTTTCTCTTCCTATATCAGTTCTAGTGATATGCTCTTTTCTGGAAAAGTTATATCAATAAATCCGACTTTTATAATGAAGGTAACAGTGCATTTCCGAAACCTGTAGTAAGTTATACTCATTTAGAACTGAAGAAATTTCTGGCGTATTTAACTTATTCATCATAAAGACAGCTAAATGTAGTGCTATATCGATTTCGTATTTGCAACCTAACTTATAAATCAACACATGTTTTATACTACATGTTCCTCGTTTTTCGTTGAGTACTGATATATGACCTATGCGGTCAAGATTACGTCCATAAGGCAACTCATGCACATATTTTTATGCGAAATGTAATAATACTCAAAGTTAAAAAAGATTTGATATGAGTTTTATGGTGAGATAAGTGTATTTAATTTAAATCATTTATATCACAGTTATCTAATTTTTCATTTGTACAAAATTTACTTTCTCGTTTCAAGACCTAACCCTACTATAGCTAACCCGAGTAAAGTTTCCTCAAAGAAAAAGGAAGGTATAGTGAGGGATTGGCTGGTGATAAAGGAAAAAGGATGGCAGGACCATATAGTAATACCAATTTCCACTGCACAAGGAACGGATAGGCAATAATGGAAAAGAAGCCATACTGAAGTAAGTAAAATAGTGAAGTTT
>NZ_NJBR02000050.1:0-641 GCF_002204235.2 Wolbachia endosymbiont of Wuchereria bancrofti | reverse complement strand
ATGCTGCAACTGGAGCTGAGAAAGCAACATAAGGAACTATAGCAAACGTTCCTGATACTAATAAAGTTAAAGTAGCCGAGGTACCAATTATATAATAAGGTACATATTCTTATTTATGATTACCCCACAATCGTTTATGTCATTGTGACAATTACAAAAGCAACCGTCAAATTAAATTTTACATAACAAGCAGATAAATCTTGAAACGCGATTTAAGATTTCCGTGCAACACGTGCATAAATCCAGACACCACATTACCTAAACCTAAGCCAGTTTTTTTGAGGATTGATGCTTAAATAACCCTTGGTAGACCATTAGGCTCATATCTGTACCAACACTGCAATTTGCAGGTAATTTGCACAACACTCTACTAGTAGAAATCTCTTTTGTAATTGCAATGTTGGTGTAACCTAAATTACCTTAGCTAAAATGCTTAAGAAACTTACCAAGCAGAAAAAAAGCAAAAGAAACCCTAGTCATATCTCTTATAGGAACTTAGCATTAATGTCGTATATGCTTGATAAGTAGTCAACCTTGGAATTGTAAATATCCATAACGTCAAGATAAGGGTAATGCAGAAGTTTTTCAATAATTTCTTTATAAAAAAAGAAGATTAGTTGGTTTTTTAACTAATCTTTAAA
>NZ_NJBR02000049.1:0-1295 GCF_002204235.2 Wolbachia endosymbiont of Wuchereria bancrofti | reverse complement strand
CTAAGCGGTGTGAGAGACGATAGATAGGAAATTATGGAAAGGGTTTAGCTCCTTTTGTTTCCATGTTAAGTATAATGAAATTACCCATTCAAGGAATGCATTTCTTTGTTCCGATTGTGTAAAATATGAGTTTTTACATAAATGACATAATGCAGTGTTTGCCATTCAGCATGGTTGTTCGTTAGCAGAATGTTTCCTGGGTCATCCAAAAATTTCCACATCATCCTTTCAGACTTCAAAATATTTTTTGCAACTCGAGAGGCTCCAATTGCTTTAGGTAACTGGGATATCTCCTTCAAGTAATACCTTGTGCACTTTCGCAATTTTCTGGTACGCCTGACGAATCTTAAAATATCTATCTCATTCTTTAGTAAGGCTCTTTTAGTGCAAATAACTCAGCAGCAACGTTTCTTAAATAACAGCCGAGAACTTTGACTTCTCTATTACAACTATGGGCTAATCTTTCAAAATCTCTTGATAAATGGGTCCAACAGATCTGTCTCTTTTTATCAGCAAAATAACTGTATGCTGCATACCTGTCAGTTACTACTAAGCTATGACAATTGCAGAATTTACTATTTTTTTAAACCTTCATTCCTCTTGACTCTGTCAACTTTACAAAACTTGCCGTATTACTTGTAAACATCCAGCACTAACTAAGTTTACCTTTATTGTAATGGCTGGTTTCGTCAATATAAAGAACTTTGCTTGTACTTACTTCTTGTTTGATCTGCTAATACATTTCTTCACATTTTGAAGCTATTCTATGTTCACTATTTGATATGCTACCAACACTTATGTTCACATTGAAAATGTCATTATAATACTCGCTATTCCATATTTCGAATTTTTATAAAACTTGCTGAATGCTGCAATTATCAACTTAACCCTTGACCTAAATGTATCTGGTATAACACCTTCCGGTAATTTGCTATTCTTTCTTTTTTCGCGCCTCCGACAACGGCCATGCTCTAGTTAATATTCCATCACATAAGACTCGATTTTCGGAAGATCAACCTTTTGGTGGATATATGGTTTATCACATAATAAATTTTTTAAATTTAAACCGAGCTTTTCCTTTAACTCAGCATTTTCTATCTTCAAAGTCTTGTTCTCTGCCTTTAGACTTTCATTCTCTCTTTCCAATCTTTCTATTTTTGCTTCTAACTTTGCTATTTTCCGCTCCAGACTTTTGTAGAGTTCTAAAAGATTTACCATATTACCTTACTTTTGCTCTATCGTTATCTTTTATACTACCTTGTCTATCTTATTTTGCTACTCCGCTGAATGGATAC
>NZ_NJBR02000048.1:3254-13646 GCF_002204235.2 Wolbachia endosymbiont of Wuchereria bancrofti | reverse complement strand
TCAACATCTATTGTTACTATAATATTCGGACTTAAGTTACAATTTTTAATCCAATATTTCAGCTTTTTTTGTACGGATAGACTATGTTTATTGTATATTTTTAGCAATACCCTATACCGGTACTTATTATTTAAGAAACTTATTGCTGCCGGTGATGGACCAAGAATTTCGAATTCTTTTTTTCTAGATTTCAGGGTCAAGCACTGGAATGACAAAGAAGAAGAGGCTGGGAGCTTTTTGCTTAAACATTGATTATGCAAGAAGCTCGCTATCTCATTTGCTGCTTTTTGCGTTGCAATCTGATTCTTACCGCAAATTATAAGTGCGATTAGTCTACTAAATGGAGGCATTTTAGCTTTGTACCTTGACTCAAGTTCGATTTCATAAAATGAGTCCCTTTTTTGATGCTGCAATGCTTTTATTACTGAACTTTCAGGATGATTGGTTTGCACTATTACCATTCCTTTTTCATTAAATCTTCCAGACCTTCCTGCAACTTGATGTAATAACTGATACGTCTTTTCTGCTGCTCTTAGATCAGCATTTTCAAGACTCAAATCTGCATTTATCACACCAACCAAAGTTAATTTAGGGAAGTTGTGCCCTTTAGCAATTATCTGCGTGCCGATTATAATATTCAACTCTTCCTTCAACACTAAGTCAATAACGTTACTAACCGACTTCTGATCACTACTTATAATCGCAGTTTTTGCGTTTGGTATTAACTTGACTGTTTCTTCAAGTAACCTTTCAATTCCTACGCCATAAAGAGATAATGACTGTTTACTTTGGCAATTAGAGCATTTCTCTGGAAGTTTTAATTGGTAAGAACAATGATGACACAAAAGAGCATTTTTTTTCTTGTGGTATACGAGCCAAACAGCGCAGTTCAAGCAGGGAATTTTATATCCACACTTTTTACAAACTGCAAGTTGTGCATACCCTCTGCGGTTTAAAAAAAGCATAACCTGCTGTTTTTTCTCTATGGTCTGTTTTATTCCTTCAAAAAGCTCATTGGAAATCCATTGCTTGTTGTTTCTCGTATCCACTACTTTAATGAGTGGCAATTCCGCGCCACCGAATCGCTTAACTAGCTTTACATGGTTGTAATTTCCATTTTTAACATGGTAAATAGTTTCAAGTAATGGAGTTGCTGAAGATAAAATTATTGGAATGTTTTCGATTTTGGCCAAGATTATTGCCATATCTCGGGCATTATATATAATTCCCTGCTCTTGTTTGAAAGATGAATCATGCTCTTCATCAACGATGATCAATTTTAGGTTTTTATAGGGCAAAAAAAGTGCTGATCGTGCACCAATAATTATCTGCGCATTTCCATTTGCTGTATTGAGCCAATTGTTTCGGCGAGTTTTTGGAGTGAGTCCTGAGTGCCATTCAGCTAAATTTCTTGATGTTTGACTACGAATACGATTTACCAATTGTGAAGTTAAAACAATTTCAGGTAGGAGGATTAAAACTTGTATACTACCTTTGTTTGATGCCGTTTCGACATATCTTGGTGTCATTCTAGCACTTGGCGAAGGCAGTGTGTTAAATATTATAGTGGGTTTTGCCTTAAACATAAAGGTGTCATGTAAGTAGCTAACACTGGAATCCAGAAATTTTGGTTGTAAATTAGGTATGGGAGCGGCTGCTCTTATGTTAAAATGAACATTTTTGATGAGATTGCGTGGAAAACTGGATCCCAATATTAGAGTACTGGGATGATACCCTACTGGTGGACCCAAATTACAATGTTTGTACAGTTGTGTATCTGGGCACTGGAATGATAAAGTTCGAGCAGCATTTGGAGCTGCAGGTGTTCTGCTATAGTTCTTAAGCAATTGTGCAATTACAGAGAGATAAACTTCCGTTTTTCCAGATCCTGCCTCACCGTCAAGCAAAGTCACTGAATAATCATTCAAATTGCTTATTATTTTATTGCTGGCTATCTGCTGTTCGGGGTTTAGTTGGTAATTTATCTCATTTATTTCCTGCTCTTGTTCAACATGAACCAACTTATCTAGGTGATTTACTTTTAACACTCCTCCCATTATTACTTTTGCAAGCATACCAATAGGTATTACATTGTACTGTGCAACCCACTCTGCAAATGCAATTAATTTTAGTCTAATATTTGGTAGATTGATCTTTTGCTCAATGAATTTTAATTCTTGATCGTTCTTGTTACCACACTTCCAAACTATTCCGATCAAGCGTTTTTTGCCAAATGGCACCACCACATAATCTCCAACTGAAACGTCAGTATTTTCCTTAACTGCATATGAAAACAATTGGTCAATTGGGAGTGGTAGTAGTACATTAACTGTTCTTGCCATAGCAATTGAGTTTAGCATTGTTTTAAGAGTTTTGACTTGATTTTTGTGGGTTGGTTTTTTAAACTAGTATATATAAGTTTATTTAGCTAAGATGGTAAATATGCAAGAGTCTCATGTACAGAAACTAATAGGATTTTCTGAACTTCATAAGAACTTTATGAAGAACAGAAGACCAATCTAATTGGAAAAGCAATTGTTTGAAATGGATGGGAATTTTAAAAGAAAATACCCTATTAATTAAGAGAACTTTTGCTGCTCATGGTACCAATGCTTGGATGCTTTTTTCAGCACTTGCTTTTATAAATGGCCAATTGTTACCGAAAAATGAAATGAAAATAAGGAGAATACCTGTTGTTGAAAGTGGTTAACATTTGAGAAAACTAGAAATAAAGCTTATGAACATGCCTTTTGCCCAAATACAGTAAGTCAAAATGCAGTATCGACTGTTGAACTGCATAGTAAGAGTTCATATTTGCTTGATGCATCTCGATACGTGGAAATGGCAACAAAATGTTATAATTGTAATCACGGTAACTTTAGTAAAAGGTATCTCAATAAGTATCAGAAAAGAAGCTTAGATAACAGCATTTGTAGAAAGGGCAACAGTACTTTTAAATGATAAGGATGTGCGAGAGAGACATATAAAGGTTATCTACTGTTCCAGTAGTTATCCTAGGCAATAGAATTGGAGAAACAACAATAGGTTCTAGTATAGATAATGAATACGGACGTAAGAGATTTAATATTAGAGTCATAGTAGTAGATGAAAGAAAGAGTATATTAGAAGTTTAGTTAGCAGTACCGATCCCGCGATAGCTGAAAGTATAATGTATCTCACTAACGAAAAGGTTAATAGTTTCGAGAAAACAAAAAACTACAATAAGAATTGTGGATATGTACAGTCCGGGAGTAGAACAGCACATTGTATGTATGAAAACAGCTTTGTGAACGATTTTGAATAGGTATTTAAAGATAGATTAGCCTTCAGTTTTTCTGATCAGTTTAATATTTATAAAATAGAAAAGAAAGAGCTGGTAAAAAGAACGATAAAAGGTAGACCTGAAGTATCTACTGCTACTATAACTTACTATCAAAATCCAGGTCCAACTTTAGCAGTTGATAATGTAGGTTACAGTGTAGTGTTTAAGAATCATTTTAATCAAAAATAGATAGAAATGTAAATAATGATGAGCAAATTTTGGGAACAATCAATTACAAGTAAGACCATTATATAACAGGCATAATCAATAGATAGTGATTCACAAATGTTCACAGGTAGTACACCTCCATTTCAAAAAACGTCTGCAAGTGATGAAAGTGATAATAGTTCGCACAGAAAACAAAGCACCTAGCGACTGCCCTTATAGTACACAAACATAATTTCCTCACAAAAACAACAACCTTCTGGAACTTTTCCGGGAGGGTAGACAATAGACTTAGCGTTATTGTTTAGTGCTATAGGAGCTACACTAGTTGCAATAAGGATTATACCTTGAAATTACCGCTATTGGAATGATTGCGACTGCTGTGCTGTCAGGAATTGCAGGTGCAGCATTAGGTGATGTAGTAGGATACCTTACAGACAAGCAGTAAACGAATATTGTAGTGGAGCTGCTGTGCAAGTTGCATAACGACCGTTAATATCGTTCACATAGCTCACCTAAACATGTTTTTTCTGGATTTTAGTGTTATGCGCTGAAATCACAAATTGTGGTTGCCTTGTCTGGATATAAAAAATCTTAACTTTTAACATATTTTTTATAATATATACCGTATAATTGATAAATAAGGTAGTTGATAAATTTATACGATTTGTGGAGATTACTGATGATTAACGGTGCAATTACTTTGAACTTTCAAGTAGAAAAAGGCGAACTTAAGACCGGTATTATTTTTCTGTGCGTGTAAAGCTTACAAATGAGAACAAAAATCTTTTACGTGAAAAGCTTGGCAATACAGTTCAATTTGACAACCTAGATGACTACTTGGATCTTAACTGTGAAAATTTTATATTTACTATAGTAGATATAGCGGACACAGTGGTGGAAGTGAGCTATGCATCAGAGGTAATATAATAGATATTCAGTTTCCAATTTTCCACTCGATCATAACGGATTTTCAACAGAACTATCATCTGATGGAACGCCAATTGTAGATTATGGATTTTACCCTCTGGCTGTAATCTACAATCCCAATCATCAATATAAGGCAAAGGAAAAAGCATTTAATGATCATGGCGAATTGTCACCTATTGCATCAAATGTGCTAGATAACTTTCTAAGCAATGCAAATGGCTTAACCATACAAGATATATTTTTGCAGATACAAAATAAAAATGCTAAGAAAGAAGTGAATTTGGTAAGAGAGAAAAAACAAGCGGAAGAAGAGTTAGATTGAAAGAATGAGGAAGTAAAAGAGTTTATAGAAAGAGGTGTATTACCTTATTTAAAGTGGTAGAAGGTTATGATATAGTCGATGGACGTTCAGCAGTAACTTTACAACGTGGCGGAGGGAAGTCATGCTTGATTCGAGTAAATACTATATAGTGGAATATCAACACATGAAGGATTGGAAGGCGATGAATATTTAAATTTCGTTAGTCCTGGTAGTAATATGCTGGTTGATTTGAAAACTTGTTTTTTGTGCTTAACAAGAGTTCTTCCCTGAACTTAAAGTTGGTTTTTACCAATACCTGAATTTAATTCTGACAGTTATGCTAAATATTTTAACACTAAGAATCACTTTTTAGTGTTGATCAATTGTCTATAGAGTTATCTAATTGTGCAAAAGGGAATGGTAATCAAGTGAGTCAATCAAGAATTGAAACCATAATTAATAGATCTTTTTCAAAGCTTATTTATAGTAAAAGTTTTTAGGAGGAAATATGACATTCAAAACAAATTTTGGGCATGATAAATCACAAATGCTGATTGAAAAGCTGTTCCCAAATAAAGAGGATGTAGTGATAAGCAATGAGCTTATAGTAGAAGTGAGATATGATGGGCTAATAAGCTATACGCCTGATTATATAAAACAAACTGTAAAAGATACTTATTGGGCTTGGTCTGAGAATTTCTATTCACAGAAAAGCTATAATAGCGGCCCAGTGAAATTGCAGCTTTATGTGCTGAAAAGTTATGACGATTATAAAGCTTACATAAAGGAGCTTTCAGGTGGCAAAGACTATAATGAACTATGGGGTGGTGGAACAGTAAGGGCACATGAAGCTGACGGTACAATAGCAAAGACTTTCATTATTGGAGATGTAAATGGTTTATTTTGTGCGAAGTCTAAAATTTTAATGGAAAAGATGAGTGATGCATTTCTTGAGTACGCTACTGGCAATTTGAATGAAGTACCTGAAGTCTTACGTACTGGTGTAAAGCTTTTTATGTGGAGTTATGATGCAGCTAAGAAGAAGAGTACTCATGATATGCACTATACAAAAGAGACATACGATGAGATGCAAGAATCTGGATACAACACACCTTATAAAATAGCTAATATGGCTAGTGATTATAGAATGGCAGATTGCTTAGTAACGTTCTTGCAAGAAAAACATCCTCAATTAATAAAGCAACTGCTTACTGAAATATCCTCTGGTAAGGAACAAGCAGTGTTGAGGTTCAAGCAGCTTTTAAATAATTCAGGAATTGAGAGAGAATTTAAGCAGTGGATGGATGTAGAAAGTGGTAATGAAGTTGCCGCAAATCTTGTACCAGACAGTGAAGTTATTATCCTCAGCGAACATAAGCTTCAAATAAACATAAAATATGATAATGAAGAATTAAATCAGGACAAACTGAGTAATATAAAAGACACTATCAAAGGTGCCATAAGAGATTTTGACTCAGCATTTGGCATTAATAATTCTCAGCCTTGGCACAATATACCAAGTAAGGTCAACATTTTCGTATTTAATACAAGGAGCAACTATGAAGATTACCTTAAGGAGTTGAACATTGATGCTAAAGATCACTCTGGTTTAACACTCCAAGGTCGCGGTTCGGAAATTCATGTTTATTTTTACTTACAGGATCAATTTGATCACTCATGTAAAACTTTAAAGCACGAGTTGGGGCACGCTTTGACTATTATTAATTCTTATTATGGTACGGGCGATGTTTTGTCTAAAGCTATGCATGAAGGAGTTGCTAACTATATGGCAAGCGTGGAAAACGGTGAGCACGTCAATGATCGTGAGGATATCGAAGCTCTTTCTACAATACAACGCAAGTTTCTAAAACCTGACGAGATATTACGTAATAATAACCAAGGAGATTATTACTATTCAAAAGCAGAGCAGATGATAAAATTTCTTGAGCATAAACATCCAGATCTCCTTGATAGTTTTTTGAAAAGCCTTTCTATGCACAGTACAAATAGACCTCAAGATAATAAATTGTTTGAGGATTTTCTAACTAAGCTGAAGGGCTATAATCAGGAGTTTAAAGATTGGGTTAAGATTCAGTTGAACGGCGAAGGGCATTTAAAGCATGAAAATGAATCAGATATGCAAGCGAGTCAGACTGAACAACCTGCTAATGAGAAAAGAAAGAGGGATAAAAGATCACTAGAAGAAGATGATAAAAATAAACAAGAAGAAGCCGCCATAACAAGCGTTATAGACAGTATGGAGGATGATAAAGTAGATTATCTACAACACCCCTTGAAAATAAAAACAGGTGAATTTATTGGAACTGGTAAATATAAGGCGGTGCTACAGGTTCAAGATCAAGACATAGATAATTTTTATCAAAACTTAAGTAGTCAGTATACTACTGGAAAATACAATTATGATCAAATGATAGCTCTGTATAATAAAATTTATATACAAGATTCTAAGCTTGATGGAAAGCCAATCACTCTTTCTGAAGCTTATGTTACAAATAATCATCTGTTTATCAAAGATCAGGATTTTGGAACTATAAGTGATTTCAATGAAATGTTCTACAAAAGTGATGAGTTAATGTAATGTGAAGGGTAAGATGTGATCTGGTGAACGAAAATTAACTGACAGAGAAGATTAGTGCACATGCTTTTATCTTTCAGGTTGTTTATCAAGTATAAACATCAGCTCTTCCCATTCTCTTTTACCAATATTGCTTTCTTCTCTGGTAACATTTTCTCCTCTAATTAATTTGCGAATTATCCCAAGGCCAGTTCTTGAAATGCAGGCTGATTCTAAACAGTATTCAACAAAGGCGCTGTGGGCTAGTGGTACCCACTTCTTTACTATATCCAACATAACTTCTGCATAGACTCTCATTTCATGTTGGGCACGCTTATCAGCTCTAAGCTTAAAAAAATGAAGAAGATTATGTAGATCTACCTTCCAATAAAATTGCGTGTAATAATTAAGTGTTAAATTAGTCCTAGCAATTTCTCTTGCAAGCCCTTGTTCAATAAATTTGTTGTAATGAGAATATACCAAATTAGAGTCATTTGTTAGAGAATCTATTATTTCCTTTGAGATATCCAAGTCAAAAGCTTCACCACTACCTTGTTTGTTATTATCGGATTGTTTTGCAACTTGCTCTAGTTCTGGTATATAGAATTCATGATCAAGGATTGAATACCTTGCGGAATATTCATTTACGTTTGCAGTTCTATGCCTTATCCATTGTCTTGCAACAAAAATTGGAAGTTTCACATGAAACTTAATTTCACACATTTCAAATGGAGTTGTATGATGATATCTCATTAAATACTTTATAAGTGCTTCGTCTTGATTTATCTGTTTTGTTCCTTTGCCATAAGAAACACGAGCAGCTTGTACTATGGCACTATCAGAGCCCATATAATCCACTACTCGAATAAACCCATGATCTAGTACCCTGTGTTCCTCATATAGAATTTCATCTATTTCTTTTACTGTGATTCTCTTGGTTGAATAATGTTCTTCATTCATAAAATGTCCTCAAGATGAAATAGAGATATCAGCCCCGCATGAATTAAGTTTTTCGTGCATTGCTTCATACCCTCTCCATAAATGATGTGAGTTATTTATTGTGGTTTCTCCACTTGCTACTAAAGAAGCAAGCACTAAAGCTGCAGTTGATCTTAAGTCAGTAGCATATAGATTAGCTCCAGATAAGCTTTTTATTCCATTTATAGCAGCTTTGTTTTTCTTAATACTAATATTAGCACCTAACTTTCTTAATTCATCTGCATGTGAAAACCTATTTTCAAAAATGTTTTCTTCAATTACTGATATCCCATCAGCGATGGACATTGCAGACATCAGTTGTGGTTGCATATCACTGGGGAAGTTGGGGTATGGATCTGTTGCAACATTAGTAGACTTAATAGAGCCATTTTTTCTGGAAATGACAATGCTTCCATCATACAGTTCAACCATAGCTCCTATAGCTTCCAACTCATTTACAATACATCTGATGTCAGATAGATTGATTCCTTCCAACACCAGCTTACCGTTAGTTATGATAGCAGCTAATGCATACGTACCGGCTTCTATTCGATCTGATATTATTTTGTGGATACATCCATTTAATTTTTTAACTCCTGTTATTATAACCTGCGTATTATTGATTTTAATATCAGCACCTATTTTCTTTAGAAACTCTATTAAATCAAGAATTTCCGGCTCAGTTGCAGCATTATTTATTGTTGTTACTCCTTCTGCAAGTGTTGCTGCCATTATTATATTTTCTGTTGCACCGACGCTTATTTTCTCAAGTGTGATTTTTCTTCCTTGTAGCTTTCCTTTCACTGTTGCAATTATATTATAGCCATCAATTTCAATTTTAGCTCCCATTTCTTCTAACGCTTTGATATGCATATCAACGGGACGCTTTCCGATATTGCATCCACCAGGAAATGCTGTTCTCGCTTTGCCAAATCTGCTAAGCATTGGGCCCAACATTAGAAAAGAAGCTCGTAGTTTGCTTACAGTTTCATATTGCATCGCGTAATTGTTGATGTTACTGCAATCAGTTTCCAAAGTATGATTTGCTTTGTGATCTTTGTTGTGCATAAAGTTTACTTTTGCTCCAAGACCTTCAAGCAATTCAGACATCAGATGCACATCAATTAGATCAGGTACATTATGTAGAACTACTGAAGAACTACTCAAGAGGCTGGCTGCCATTATTGGTAAAATAGCATTCTTCGAACCATTAATCTTGATTTGTCCAACCAAGGGTTTATAGTTACTCCTTACTAATATTTTATGCATTCAATAAAACTGGATCTTACTGAATAAGTATAGTAAATTGACAGTAAAAGACAAATCACATTATAGTAAAATAACTTATGCTCTACAAGATATAAAATCAACTACACTTTCCAAAAACAAGTGATGCATTAGTACCACCAAAACCAAACGAATTGGAAAGCGCATATTGAATTTCATGCTCTTGAGCTTTAAGCGGTATAAAATTTAAATCACATCCTTCTGAAGGTTTATGTAAATTTAAAGTTGGCGGAACAATTCCATTGTTTAACACAAGAATGCTAAATATTGCTTCAACACTTCCTGCAGCACCAAGTAAATGTCCTATAGAAGATTTAGTTGAAGAAATGGGTATTTTATAGGCATAGTCATCGAATAATTGTTTTATCGCTATTACTTCAATTTTATCTCCAAGAGGTGTTGAAGTTCCATGTGCATTGATATACCCGATTTTCTCTGGATTTATTTGTGCACTTTTTAAGGCAAGGTGCATTGCTTTTAATGCACCTCTTCCTTCTAAATGTGGTGCTGTAATGTGATATGCATCTCCTGTTAGCCCATATCCAGTGAGTTCTGCATATATTTTTGCACCTCTTTTTTTTGCATGTTCGTATTCTTCTAGCACTAATATACCTGCTCCTTCGCCCATGACAAATCCATCGCGTCCTTCATTCCACGGTCTTGAAGCTTCTTTAGGTTTATCGTTAAATTTAGTTGATAATGCCTTCATAGATGCAAAACCTGCAATTCCAACTCTACACAATGCACTTTCTGATCCACCTGCAATCATCACGTCTGCTTCACCAAGTTTTATAGCTCTTGCCCTTAGTGACAGAAGTTGGGAACTTTTTGGCA
>NZ_NJBR02000048.1:0-3158 GCF_002204235.2 Wolbachia endosymbiont of Wuchereria bancrofti | reverse complement strand
AAACCTGCAATTCCAACTCTACACAATGCACTTTCTGATCCACCTGCAATCATCACGTCTGCTTCACCAAGTTTTATAGCTCTTGCTGAATTTATGATTGCGTGTGCACCTGTTGCACATGCAGTTACTGCTGAATCATTTGGACCTGTGAATTCGTATTTGATAGAAACATGGCCAGATATTAAATTTATTAAGCTTGCAGGAACAAAAAATGGACTAACACGTCTGGGTCCCTTTTCCTGCATGATAATTACATTTTCCTGAATTGATGGAAGACCACCTATGCCAGAGCCAATAGCTACACCAACACGTTCTCGGTTAATGCTTTGATTTTCCAAAATTAGTGAATCATCTACTGCCTGAATGGCAGCTGCAATACCGTAGTGAATAAAGCGATCTGTCCTTTTTAGATCTTTCTCAGAGATGTAATTCAATGGGTTAAAACAGTGCTCAATGTTGTCATGTTGTAAGGGAACTTGCCCTGCAACTTTGCAGGTAAGGTCAGAAGCATCGAATCTGCTGATTTTCCTTATACCAGACTTACCATTTATTAACTTAAGCCAAGTATTTTCAACATCTGCTGCCAGTGGAGTAATTAAGCCAATACCAGTAACTACTACTCTTCTGCTCATTTAATATCAACTATTGTTTTTTTTTGTTACTAACATACTCAACTATTTGTTCCATAGTTTCCATTTTTTGTGCATCCTCATCAGGGATTTCTATTCCAAACTCTTCTTCTGCTGCCATGATTATTTCAACTGCGTCTAAACTATCTGCGCCATGTTCTGAAAGCTTTGAGGAGTTATTAAACTTCCCTACATCCTTGCTAATATGCTCTAATACAATCTTTTTTATCTTTGCTTCTATATCTTCTCTAGTACTCTTTGCTAGTTCACTATTCATTTTTTACCAAAAGATAATTTATTCTTTGATATTATAGAAAATTTTTATGTTTGCAATATCTTTATATGATTGATAAGCTATGACAATTTCTTACCGCTTCAGCTGAGGTATGCTTTAGTATCATGCGCTGAGCAATTAACAAGCTCGAAGATGCTAGATAAAACAACAAAAAATTTGCTTATTACAGAAATAAATAAATTTTTACCTGAAGATAGTCAAAACAAGCTTATATCAGCTGTGCGTTATGTGCTTCTTGCTCCTGCAAAACACATACGTCCATTTTTAGTCGTAGCTTCGTCACAAGTATTTAATGTTGAGGTTGAGAGGGTAATATCGATTGCTGTGGCAGTTGAATGTGTTCATGCCTATTCTTTGATTCATGATGATTTGCCATGTATGGACAATAGCAATACTCGCAGAGGTCAGCTAAGCTGTCATAAAAGATTTGACAAAGCAACAGCAGTACTTGCAGGAGATGCACTGCTTACTTTGGCTTTTGAAATATTATCTTCATTAAATGAGGATAGCAATAAGCGCTGTGAAATTATAAAAGCGCTCTCTCAAGCAATAGGAGCCAAGGGAATGGTAGGGGGACAGATTTTAGATATTAAAACGGCGCTCCATGTCATCCAGCACCCTGACTACTTGGATCCAGAAAGTTCAGTTGTAAATGAGCACACCAGACAGCTGTGTAATAAGAACAGAACTCTGGAGTCATGCGCTAAGATAACTCCAGATAGTAAAGTAAAAGAAATTCACTTAATGAAGACTGCAAAACTATTTGCGGCTTCATGTGAAATAGGTGCTATAATAGGGAGTGCTACAGACAAGCAACGTAGAGCATTATATAATTATGGAGTGAATCTAGGACTTATCTTTCAGGCTAAGGATGATATTAGAGATTACAAACAAGATGAAGTGAATAATTTGATGTCTATGCTTAGTAAAAGTGAAATAGAAAACTATATAGACAGTCTCTTTAAACAAGCTTTGGATAATCTGGGTGGGCTTTCAGGAGATACTAATTATTTATATAATTTATTGAATCAAGTAAAAAGAGATGGCTAGAAAAATTATACTACAATTGCTTATTTCCGTAGTGATAATTTTCACTTTAGCTTCTGCATTTGTGTTTGTTGTTGTTTGTATAAATAAAGGTAAACCAGAGAGGAAGGACAAGCTTTATGAGATAAATGCTGCGCATAGTAGTTTGGTACAGACGATAGCATATTATCTGGTGAAGCCAATACTTGAATCAGCGCTTGATCGCTATATTGAAAAGCATGGGCTGATAGAGTATTTGAAAGAAATAATGCAACAAAAAGTAGAAAAAGATTCAATAAATTTTTATGAAATTATAGAAGGCAGTGGCAGTAGAGCTTTCTGCGGTCAGGAAGTCGTATTACAAATGTATAAAATATCTGATAATTTAGCAACACCGCTGCCACTGCCAAAACAAACTTCTGATGTTACTTTGGTAATAGGTCAAGATAACCAAAGAGAGGTGGGTTTAGGGGTAATAGGTATGAAAGAAGGTGGAGAGCGTGTAGTTACGATAAATAATATTGCTAATAAGAATGGAGTGAATTTTAATTCTTATTATATTAAATTAATCGAAGTAAAAGATAAATATCCTGATTCAGTGAATAGTATGATGATTTTTAACGAATTAATTAACAAGACTGGAAAACAAGTAAAGTGCGGTGACAGGATATCAGTTAAATATAGCTTAATGGGACATGATGGTGAATATATAATCAAAAATCAAACAGTGCAATTTAAGGTTGGCAATAAAAAAGTACCACTTGCTATGGAGCTTGGGGTGATAGGAATGAAAGAGGGTAATAACAGAACTATTATTTCTCCGCCGGAACTTTTGAACGTTACTGATGATATGTTAATTAAAAATATAGATTTTGACGAAGAGAGTGTTTCAATAATTAGCTTAAGCTTGGATGGCAAGCAAGAAATAGCAGCACATCACTCTACTGTTGAGGAATAGTTAAGGATATAGCTAAAATTTTAAATTTATTAATACAGCTACACAAATGTTATGATTTGAGTCTACCAGGTGGCTTTCATGCCAATACTTCCTTCTTCTGTCATCCCAGTTTGTGACACTGTGATCCAGGTTTTTTTTAGACTCCAGTGTTGCACACTGAAATGATACCCTACTTTTTTTCTGGATCTCAGATTTGAATGATCTCTCTCTTAAATCGCTTTAGCCGTAAATGTTTAAGAAACTCACCAAG
>NZ_NJBR02000047.1:0-18146 GCF_002204235.2 Wolbachia endosymbiont of Wuchereria bancrofti | reverse complement strand
TATTATAACATCAATGTTTAATGGTAAACGATGTCATTCCAGTGCGTGACACTAGAATCTTAGTAAATTTATTTACTATTTTCTATCATCCTATGGTTTTCCAGTATGAGAAGCTAGTATCACGCACTGGGATATTGGCAGCCACAAATATTAAGAAACTCACCAAGCAGGAAAAGAGCAAAAGAAACCCTAGTCATATCTCTTGTAGGAACTTAGCATTAATGTCGTATATGCTTGATAAGTAGTCAACCTTGGGATTGTAAATATCCATAACGTCACGATAAGGGTAATGTAGAAGTTTTTCAATAATTTCTTTATAAAAAAAGAAGATTAGTTGGTTTTTTAACTAATCCTTAAAAAGGACAAAAAGAACAATGCAATGTGAGTTGTTTACTGTTCTCTCAAAAACTTGGTGCTTATTACATTACTTAATAAGTGAGATTCAGCTAACGTAGATAAAAATTTATAAAGACATGGAGTGGTCTATATAAGAAAAATTAAACATAACACACCTAGTTTAATAATGTGCTTTTGTCGCTTAAATAAAGATTAAAGATAAATTTTAGGCCTAAAACATCCCCATATAAGGGGTTCTTAAGGTCTGTAAAGTGGGCTTTTATATTCAATAAAAAACTAGAATAAAATAAAGAACTCTAAAGTGTACGTCCAATAGCACTGTCTATAAGAGAAATTGTATTATTTACTCCATAAAGTTTAATAAAAGATCCCATTCTTGGTCCGGTTTTTTGGCCAAGTAGCGTTTCATATAGCAACTGAAACCAATCGCGTAAATTGTTGTAATTGTGTTTTTTCCCAATGGAAAAGATCTGAGATTGAATTTCTTCAGCAATGGCTGTAATAGGCAAGGAATACAGGATATTCTTTAGATCTAGTAACGCTTCTTTCTCTTTTTCATTTGGAGCTTTATATGTTTTTATTGGCTTAACAAAGTCATGGTAATATCTAACTGCAAAATCTGAAAGCCTGTCTAGCATCTTATTACTTTCTGGTGTAACGTTCGGTGTATAAGTGGATATAAAACCCCAAAGAATCTCTTTGTTTTTAGCGTTACAAGCTGCTGCTAGGTTTAAGAGCAATGAGAAATTTATACCTGAAGTTTCCACATTTGGAACTTTACTCTGGTGAATATGCCAGGCAGGATTATTTATATCCTTCTCTTTACCCTCATTGTAACGCTTAACAAACTCTAAATATTCATCAGTTGATTTTGGTATTACATCAAAATATAGACGTTTAGCTTTTTTAGGGCTCTGAAAAATGTATAATGCTAAGCTCTCTGTTGGTGCATAAGTTAACCACTTCTCAATTGAAATGCCATTTCCTTTTGATTTTGATATCTTCTTTCCTTCTTTATCAAGGAAAAATTCATAACAAAACAAAAGCGGTGGCTTTTCTCCAAGTATTTTACATATTTGACTTGAAAGCACAGCAGATGGAGTCAAATCTTTGCCATGAGCTTCATAATTGACTCCAAATGTGGCCCATCTCATTCCCCAATCCGGTTTCCATTGCAATTTACATCTGCCTTTTGTCACCGGGATTTCTATCTTTTCTCCGTTTTGATCCTTGTATGTGATTGTTCCTTTATCTGTATTCCTTTCAATTACTGAAACTTGTAAAACTTGAGAAGTTTCCAGACATATAGGCAAGAATGGACTATATGTCTGCTGTCTTTCTTCTCGGAATGATGGGAGCATTATATCCATCACTTTATCGTAATTTTTTAGCAGGAGCAAAAGTTTTTCATCGTAAATACCAGACTTATAACACTCTGTAGCACTTCTAAATTCGTATTCGAACTCAAATAGATCAAGAAACTTACACAACAGCGAATTCATATGATGGCCATAACTTTCATGAGTGCCAAATGGGTCGGGTATCATAGTCAACGGCTTGTTTAAATGTTCTCTTAGCATTTCCTGATTTGGTATATTATCTGGTATTTTCCGTAAACCATCCATATCATCGGAAACTGCAATAATTTTGGTTTTTATTTCAGGAGCTATTTTCTTCAGTGCATTTGCAACAACTGTAGTACGGAAAACTTCTCCAAAAGTACCAATATGCGGCAAACCCGAAGGCCCGTAGCCAGTTTCAAATATTATCTCTTTTTTATCAGGAAATTCTTGCAATACCTTTTCTACTTCCTGAAACGGCCAGCTTATCATTGAGATTAAATTAATCATCTTACCTAAAATACTGCTCATTTCAATGGATTTTTAATTAATGATGTAGTATTAGTGTTAGAGCTATTAGTGAGAAGGGTATATATGTCCACAGGCAGCATACAGACAGATCAGTTATTTAAAGGTCTTACACGACCTGCAATGCTTTTTGGTGTGAGTTACATGTTTGCAATACTAAACGTTCTAATTTGTATGCTAATTTTTATCAACTCAAACGATCTTAGAATAATTCTTTTGATGTTACCAGGGATACATGGGCTTGGTTATATAGCTTCTGCAAAAGAACCGTTGTTTATTGAATTATTTATGGTAAAATTAGGAAAATGCTCTAAATGTTTGAATCGTTTTTACTATGGAGCCAATTCTTACGACATTACTTAATGTTATGCAATGTTGAGATTTAGAGCCATTCAATCAAAGAATAAATCTATTCTAAGCAGGGAAGTTCACGCTGCTGAATTTATTCCTTATTCTTGCTATTGGAATAGTACGACCTTGATAACGAAACAAGATTGGTTAGTTAAGTTCATCAAGTTAAGCGGCTTTGCATTTGAAACAGCCGATGATGAAGATCTGGTAATACAGAACAATATCAGGAATCAGATGCTGAGAAGCATTTCATCTCCAGCATTTGGTTTATATTTTCATACTATCAGACGTAAGAAAAATATTTTTTCTGATGAATTTGCAAGTCAAAACTTTCCAAACTTTTTTGCTAATCACGTAAATTTAAAATGGAGAGAAAAACACGCAACAAGGCAGTCATTTATTAATGATCTATATATTACAATTATTCGTAGAGCAGACACAAAAGGAGTAGAATTTTTATCGCATCTACTAAAGAAATTTGGACATGTAACTTCAAAACATGCTTGGGAAAGCGATATGCGTGCTACCTATGAGGATTTAGAAGAAACAACGAACCGCGTAATGACGAACCTTAGAAATTATTCGCCCAAAATCCTTGGAGTAAAAGAAACCCCAAATGGTCTGTTCTGTGAAATAATGGAATTCCTATCTAGGATCGTAAATTGTGGCTTCATTACAAACACACTCCTTCCGCTAAAAACTGAAATATCAAGATACTTACCGGTACATAGGTTGTTTTTTGGCCGTAAGATGATACAGGTTGTAACTCATAATGAGAGTAAATACGCTGGAATAGTTAGTATCAAAGAATATGGAAATAATACTTCTGCAGGAATGCTTGACCACTTTTTACAGCTTCCTTATGAATTTATTATTACACAGTCTTTCCAGTTTACAAATAGACAAATGGCAATTGCCAAAATGCAGATACAGCAAAATCGGATGATACAATCTGCGGATAAAGCTATTTCTCAAATCGCAGAAATTTCTCGTGCACTTGATGATGCAATGAGTGGTAGAATTGTGTTCGGTGAACATCACTTAACTATCTTATGTATAGAAAAAAGCCCCAAATCATTGGATAATGCTTTATCGTTTGTAGAGTCTGAGCTTTCTAATTGTGGTGTTTACCCTATTCGTGAAAAAGTTAATCTTGAACCAGCATTTTGGGCACAAATTCCTGGTAATTTCGACTATATAGTAAGAAAAGGTACGATAAGCAGTCTTAATTTGGCTGGCTTTGTATCCCAACATAATTATCCTACCGGTAATAAATTCAATAACCACTGGGGAGATGCTGTAACAGTCTTTGACACAACATCTGGCACTCCATTTTTCTTCAACTTTCACATAAGGGACGTTGGACATACTATGATAATTGGTCCAACTGGTGCTGGTAAAACTGTTTTAATGAATTTCCTATGTGCCCAAGCAATGAAATTTTCTCCAAGAATATTCTTTTTTGACAAAGACCGCGGTGCAGAGATTTTCCTAAGAGCACTTGGTGGTATTTATACTCTAATAGAACCAAGAACTAAGACGAATTTTAATCCCCTACAACTTGACGATACTCCTGACAATAGAACATTCTTAATGGAGTGGATAAAGTCTTTAATTTCAGTATATAATGATAAATTCACTTCTGAAGATATTACGCGAGTTAATGATGCAATTGAGGGAAATTTTAAATTAAGAAAAGAAGACAGATTCTTAAGAAACCTAGTACCATTTTTAGGGCTTGCAGGTTCTAATACTCTAGCTGGAGCGATATCTATGTGGCATGGTAATGGCTCTCATGCTGCAATATTTGATAATAAAGAAGATTTGCTAGATTTTTCAAAAGCAAGAGTATTTGGCTTTGAAATGGCTAGCTTGCTCAAAGATCCCGTTGCTCTTGGGCCGGTCTTGATTTATTTATTTCACAGGATTAGTATATCTCTTGATGGCACTCCATCTATTATCGTCCTTGATGAAGCATGGGCATTAATAGATAATCCAGTTTTTGCACCTAAGATAAAGGACTGGTTGAAAGTGCTGAGAAAATTAAATGCTTTTGTGGTTTTTGCTACTCAGAGCGTTGAAGATGCAAGTAAAAGTGCTATTAGTGATACACTTGTACAGCAAACAGCAACACAGATTTTTTTGCCAAATCTAAAAGCTACTAGTGTCTATCGGAATGTTTTTATGTTGACTGAACGCGAGTATATACTAATCAAGCACACAGACCCAAGTACTAGATTTTTTTTGGTAAAACAAGGGATTAATGCTGTGGTGGCTAGAATAGACTTAAAAGGTTTAGATGATATAGTCAACGTATTATCTGGACGTGCAGAGAGTGTCATACTGTTACATGATATATTAAAAGAAGTCGGGGATGACCCAAAAGTATGGTTGCCTATATTTTATCAGAAGGTAAAAAATGTTTAAGACTAAACTGTCATTGCTATTAATTGCAGTATTTTTACTAAATATAGATTTTTTACTCTCATGTCCAGTATTTGCAGACGGGGTAAGTGGTACTGACAAGACGGAATTTGTTAGCAGATTTAGTTTTGCTGGCAGCTTTAGTCGCGCCTCTAATCCTGACTGTGGGGCTTTTAAAACAGCTGCAGCTATTGCAGGAATAGCAATTGCCGTTGGTGCAGTATGGACTGGCATTGTTTTGATCTTCTCTTCCTCTGGATTATTTACTGCTCTTGTTATCGTTGGAATGATAGCTGCAATTGTTGGGGTTTGGAAAGCGATAGGAGGACTTGTTGTTTGTGAGCATAGTTTTGTTAGACATCCAGTTGCGCGCGATCATGATGGGGGATATAAGGACTTTGCACTATTAGATGGAGGGTATGCGGATTGTACTAATAAGAATTATCAAAAAGAAGATGAGTATTTTTCTTGTTTGCAAAATGAAGCTCGGAAAAATGCAAACAAAAAAGACTACGATAGAAAAAAAGCAGAAAGAGAAGCTTTGAACCCAAATGTTCAGAACAATACAGGAAGTTATTACTGGCCAAAAAATAGTGTGCAGTATAGTGAATATATAGAAGTATGTCATCGAAACCCTTTAACATTTGGTAATCTTTTTAAAAAGGAAGATTTCGATCGCAGAGGGGAAGATAAGTATATAAACTTTGATGTCAGGGAGAAAGATACTGGATATGTAGATGGATCATGGTCTCCAAAAGTTGACGGCGACCTAGACTGTAAAGTCCTCAAAGCTGGACAGAGCAAAACCATACATGGGTCAACATTCAAAGCACTAAGAAAGATGGGCAAGTTGTGTGTAGAGTTAGCCAGTGTTAGTACGCTTGGCATCTCAATGACTCCCTGGCCGCAAGGAGTTGATATGGGATGTACAGAGTTGCCACCTGACCCACTTGCCCCTATGTGTGATGAATCTAAGATGAAATTTAAAAATAAGGGTGGCATAATTATCACAGACCCAAACCCTATTAAGGACCTTCTTAAAGGAAATGAGAGTAAAGATTACAAAACTCTAATAAGGGAAAGGGAAGAAAAAAAGGAAATTTTTGTAGGTTACGACAATAAAGGCTGTTTCAGCTCTTATGTCTCTGAAGCTTGCCACAATCAGGCCGGAAGTAAATCATTAGCTCCTATTCCTATAACCTCTATGATAGTGCAATGCATTAAGGAATCGTTAGATAATTTAGTTGCAGGTAAAGGTACACCAAATGGTGAAAGCTTTATATCTGTAGCACAGAAAAGGCTGAAGAACACCATCACTGCTGTTTTGGTTTTAGCTTTAATATTGTTCTCTATAAAAGCTATGTCTGGTGGAGTTCATAGTCCTCAAGAAATGTATATGTTGATCATTAAGTTTGCTTTAGTGATTTACTTTACAACAGGCAATACCATGTCTCATTATTATGGAGAATTAACAAAACTTTCGAACGGTTTATCAGAGATAGTATTAAAAGCATCATCTGAAAGTAAAGGTATATGTAATTATGAAGCGAAGGATTACAAAAATGATACAACAAATTACAGTTATCTCGCACCCTGGGATAGGCTTGATTGTAGAATTTTATTTTATCTAGGTGCACCTTTGGATGGAATTGCTGGCAAAATTGGTACTGGAGATGTAGGAATATTGGCTATTTTACTAGGTGCTGCTCCTGCCTTGTTAGTTGCAGGTTCAGTAATCGGTATTATTTGCGCTGGTGGACAAATTTTAGTAGCCCTTGTCGCTATATTCATGGCTATTATGATGATGATGGTTATTTTATGGATGTGCTATGTGTTTATCCTATCCCTCATTGCTTTAAGCATAATCATCATTTTATCACCCTTGTTTATCCCTATGGTTTTATTCCAACACACTAAAGGGTATTTCGATGGGTGGCTAAGAGAATTGATTACCTATAGCCTATACCCAGTTATGCTTTTTGCGTTTTTGTCCTTTATGTTCATAGCATGTGATAAAATCTATTTTAAAAATTTACATTTTGAAAAAGAAGAAAAGATAAAAATATTAGGCAACGAAAAACAGTGGTTTAAATTGAGAGGTGGTGAATGTGATAAAAATGAGAATACTCTTGCATGCATGATGCAAAATTACAAATGGGAGAAGAGCAACATACTTGGTCTATTTGATTTTACGTACATGGAGTTTGGTAATTCTCTCATCGGAGAATTATTAAAATTAGCTCTAATACTGTTCCTGTTTTATCACTTCCTAAACATCCTTCCTGATATGGCTGCAGAACTTTCTGGTAATCACAGGGCGGCACTCGGTTCTGGTGCTACACCTGGAAAAATGATGTCCAAAGCTTTCTCTGTAGCTAAAGCTATTGCTGGAACTATTGGCAAAGCTCATTCCGGGGATGCTGCTGGAGCTGCTAAAGAAGCTCAGAAGGCAAGGGATGACTCTAGAGCTCTTGCGTCTGGAAATGCTGATGATAAAAGTGGACAATCCCCTGCAACTGTTAGTTCTGAAGCTGCTGATGCTACTGGAGAAGCTATTAGAGGTACTGCCGACACTGCACAAAGTGCTGCCAGTGAAAGTGAAGCTGCTAACTCTACTGGAAGTTAAAGATGGGTAACAAATGCTTAAATATTAAAGTAACCAGAACTTGGTAAGCTATGCGTAAGTTTTTGTTGATATTAGTACTCTTTTTGTTGTCTGGTTGCGAGGATCGCTGTATCAAACCAGAGAGCTTATCGAGCTTACGCGAAAAATTAGATGTAGTTTCGACACAACAGAAGTGGGTTGACTCTGGTGTTTACATTTCAGATAGAATAAAAGTAACGGAAATTAATATAGTGCCTAGCAAGGTTAATTTTTGTCCCCAGTATGAAGATTTTGCAATTAGTCCTGAAATAGATAATGGTACAGTCCCACGTACATTACCATTTGCGCTTAGAGCAGGTGATTCGATAAGCTTCAGTGTCATTGGAAGTAAAGTGTGTAAAGACAAAAAAGATGATACAATCAGGTATATAAAAATCGATGAAAAGTGTAGAGAGCAAGAAACAGAATATTTTGCACATGTTTTAAATCAAAATAAATGTCAGGCAATATGGCAGGGTGAAAAATATCAGTATACAATATGTCCTAATAAATATATTGTAGGCAACCTACAATGGTTGAGCGGAAAAGAGTACTGGAATCCAAATTTTTCGAGGTTAGATCAAGATGAGGAGGAAATTAAAAATATCATCAACTCTATAAGGCAAGGAGGAAACATAGACTGCAGTAGTCTTTCAAATAATCAGAAAGGTGGGGTAGATACGCGCATTTTAAATTTACTCTGCGGACATATATGTAAATTTGCTTCTGGCAACGAAAACAAAGGTTGTGTGTATATTGAATACAATAGTATAGAAGGTAAGATATTCCAGTCCATTAATAGTACTAGTGGTAAATCTATTGATGTTGAAGCTATTAGTAAAATACTAAAGGAAAAGCGGATAAAAACTGATATTGCATTATTAAATGTTAATATGGATGGTGAAAAATTTGAACCCGTTCCAACAGGTGGCATATGTACTAATTGTGATTACAAAATAGATAATGATCATCCAGTACCAAAATTGACTTTTAGGTTAGGTGATAGCAGTGGCAAGGGTGGTTTCAACATAAGAGTAACAAAAAAACATAGCCTAAAAAATAACTTATATATACGCATTTCTGACAAATTTCCTGAGCATAATCCTGGTGAAAATCAGGAGGATATACCTGTGGATGTTAGTGGAGTTCATGATACTCAGTATATGGAAGACTTAAAAGAAAAATTAAAAGGCAAAAGCGGCATCATATATTACGGAATAAGAGATCACGGTTGCAATTATAAGAAAAATGAAGGTCAATTTAACATCAACTTGACAATCAAAGAGCCACCTATAAAAACCTTCAGTGCAATATATAATTTTTTTAATGAGAAAGTAAAGACTACATTTTTTGGCTCTAACTACAAAGACCCTAACGCAATTCATTCTGATACTAGCCCTGGCAAGTCTCTTTACCAGAGTTTCATATCATTGGGCAAGGCAAAAACCATTAGATCTACAATAGTATTGCTGTTAGTATTGTATATAATCTTATATACCCTTTATTACTTCTTTGGGTTATCTCATATTTCTATATATGAATTTTTAATTATATGCGTAAAGATAGGAATTATTACCCAGTTATTACGGGATGATAGTTGGAATTTTTTCTATAATAATGCATTTTCTATTTTTATTAACATTCCAAAACATTTAATAGAAATAGCAAACTTCAGGGGCACAACATCAAATGTTTTTGAGTTTCTTGATTTACCATTAAATAGATTTTTATCATCACATTCAGTGTTGTTAATAGTATCTCTTATATTTTCCGGCCCTTTGGGCATTGTATCTTTCTGTTTGGTGGTTTGGGGTTTAATAACAGTTAGCTCATCTATTTTTAATGCCCTATTTTCTTTTATTACATCCATAGCAATAGTTGTGCTATTGCTATCTTTAGCACCTTTCTTTATTATTTGCCTTCTATTTGCGTACACTAGGCAGATGTTTCGCAACTGGGTCAAACACTTGGCAAGATTTGCGATTCATCCAGTAGTGCTTTTAATTTCTATATCATTGATAACTCAAGTTATGGATTATATCATATATTCAGTGTTTGATTTTGAAGCCTGTTCTACATGTATACTTAGTATCAACCTAAAAATTTTTGAGTCTTGTATTTTCTACGGGTATACTTCCAAGTATACACCTAACATCACTGCTATGATAGCTTTTGTTATCTTGGGTCACGCTATGAAAGCCTTAGTTGAAGCTTCTTCGAAAATATCCGACTCATTATTTAGTGTTTATGTAATGAGTGAACCTGGAAAACAATGTCAACAGAGTTTAATGAGAACAGTAGGGTTAGACGAGGAAAGCGTTCAAAGAAGAGAAAGAAGCGAAGAAGGGGGTGCTCCTCAACAATCAGGTGCACCAAGCCAAAAAGCCCAAATACCGCAAAGGGCTCTAGTGCCTAGAATACCTACAGGAGGAGGCAGCGGTCCGTCATGATAAACAAAAGATTGCTATTGTTGATACTATATTTCACAATTACTGGTTGCAACATAGATTGCGTTGAACCTGGGTTGCAGAGCAGAAATACTAGTGTTAATGTGGATGTTCCAGTTCATAAAGCTGATGAAGGTACTAAAATTCATTGGGTTGATTCCGGTCAAGTAATCAGTAAAGGTGAGGAAATCAAATTTACTCTCGATGGATCAATCAATTTTTGTCCTCTTAAAGAAGACAAAAATCCAAGAAAAGTACTTGTGCCTGCTGTATTTTGTGCTGATGGTTCAATACCAAGTTACAGTGATGAATTAATTAATAATTCTGGCCTTAACGAACAAGAAGTGTGTAAAAACGTAGGATTCGGAAACAGCCAATCCTACAGCAAGAGACGTTATGTTGATACTGGAATCAAAGTAAATTTTGGTGATAGGCTAAGATTCAGACTAGTTCCTAGAGAGATAACAATTGATCATGGCAATCCAGGAGGAAAAGGCATCAGTTTTGATGATAATTGTTATAGAACTGAAAAAGGAGATGATAAAGCTACAATAAAAGACATGCTCAATGGAGGAACGTTTTATTGTGAGAACAATGGTAAAAGAACTGCAGAAAAATTTCCACAGCTCAGCAAAGAAAATATGGAAAAAAGAGAAGTGCTAGTTGGAAATGGCTACACTCCATATGATAATAAAGTGCATTTTAATAGAGGCTATATTCAAGATGAAAGCCCATGGATGCATGGTTCGTTGCTCGATTTACGTCGCACTAAAATAGGGTTAAATGAATTATGTGATGGGAAAGACTGCGACTTTAACAAGGTACAAAAGCAGAGCTCTACTAAAATAGAGTTAGATCAATTATGCAAAGGAGGAAAATGCGATTCTAATGAGATAAAGAAGTACAGTTCTTATGAGCTTAACTGTTACTATCAAAACGTGTGCTATACTGAGAGGGGTATATGGAATTATAGTTCACATGAAAACAAAGAACGGAACTGTGTTTCTTCTATAAGGTATAATAAATATGATAAAGGGAATAAGTGTGATATGTATTCTTATCTTGAAGAAATTCAAAAGAGACTGAAAAATACTGAACAAAATAAGCAAGATACTAAGCAAGTTAATGAAAATAATAAAGATAGCGGAGATAAAGATGAAGAAGAGGATAAGGATATTTCCAGAGCTGAGGCTCTTGTTGCAAAGATAAGCGATCCAGATGGTGCAAGCATTCCTGGAAGCGAACGTTATGATATGAAGGACACTGCTAAAGGTATCCAATGTCTTCCAAAAAGAAAAGGAGCACATGAGAACTTGGTATGCTCAGAGTTAAACGATAATTTTAGGCATTTTTCTTTAAGATTAAACCATGACTACGCAATAGATATGGAAGATGTAAAACCTAATAGTAGTGTAATGCTTGCTATTGCAGATTATGGTCATTACTACTATAATAGGGGTGGTTACCATGTTGAAGTAACTAGGTCATGTGAGTATATTAATGGCCAAAAACTATATATGTACTTAGGTGATGAGCCACCTAAAGATTTGCGCGGTGTAGGAACCAGTGATTTTCAAGTAGTAGGAGTAAGAAAGGGAAAAGATGAATACATTATATTAGATGTAATAAGTGGAGAACATTTTCGGGACGGAGAATCTAAAAAGATATATTTCGGTATTGATGTAAGAAGTGCAGAGAAAGATGATATTACAGACAAAAATGGCAGATATTATGAAAACAATAAGTATATTATAACCTTATTTATAAAAAGAAAGATTAACGATTTTATTTCATCAAATATAAACAAAATATTTAACTTTATAAAAAAAGAAGTAATTGGTGACAGCGTTAAAGTTTCGTATGAAGGATATACAAAAAGTCTTCTTCAAGGAGTAAGGGCTTTGCTTACTCTATACGTTATATTTACTGTTGTTGGCTATATGCTTGGAATAATACAGCTAAGTAAATTTGACTTTATTGTAAGGATGATGAAGATAGCATTTATAGCTTTTGCCCTTAGTGACAGAAGTTGGGAACTTTTTGGCATGACTTTATCCAAACTTTTTATGGATGGTAGCACTTATCTAGTTGATAGTTTCTCTGGCTACATAGGAGAGGGAAGTGAAAGATTTGCATTCTTAGATTTAACAGCAGGAGTATTATTCACAGGAGAGACTTGGTTAAAGTTTCTATCATTAATGCTCGCTGGTCCTTTTGGTTTCATAGCTTTCCTGATAATACTCCATGCTAGTTTTACATTCTTACAATGTATTATTAGTGCTACATTTAAATATGTAATATCTACTATTCTAGTAGCGTTTTTGCTGTCATTAACACCTTTATTTATTATATTTATTTTATTTCAACAGACTAAATCTCTGTTTGACAACTGGATAAAAACTCTGGCTCATGTTGTAGTGCAACCAGTGGTCTTATTTTCATCTTTATCCATTTTAAACCAATTGATGTATTCAGCCTTGTATAACCTCACGAATTTTTCTGCATGCTACCAATGCTTAATTAGCGTAAATTTCTTATCGTACGATCTTTGTATTATGAAATCAATACTACCTCTTGGATACAATCCTGGTACTAGCGTTGATGTTGCACTCAACACCGGAGAAAGAACTGGTGGACACTTTGCAGCATTGCCTATAGATCTAATCCAGGCATTTATATACCTAATTATTGCTGGCACAATGGAAGTTTTTGTTGGTGCATCAGAAGCCATAGCGCAAGCGATATTTGGTGCTGGTTATGGAATTATAAATGGTGTGAGTAATGTTGCCAGTAGTGCATCACAATCTATACTGTCAACTGTTGGCCTTGATCGTGATACTCAAGGAAATATTAAACGGATCAGAGGAGCTATACATCAAGATCCAGCAGAAATTAAAGCTCAGCTTCCAACGCCCAAGGAAAGCCAAACTGAGAAATTATCAGACGTATCAAACAAAGAAAAACCTGATGATGGGAAAGATGCAAAGAAAAAGCAGAAACAAACTGAGGAACAACTAAAAGCACCGGGCAAAAAAAAACGCAGTAATCAAGAAGATTCTGGTGGAGCAACGAGCACTTCTAGTGATGATCACCAATCTAAGGGGGATGAGAAAAAGAATTAGAAGGAGAGGATATGATTATCATGTGGTGACTAATTAAAAAGATATTTTAAATGAAGTTTTAGAAATTTATTTCTATATTTGGAAAAAGTTTAGATATGCAGTCACGCTTAAGCAAATTTTGGTTTAGGTTACTACTTCTTGCAGCTTATGTGCTGATAACAGGTTGTGATAAGCATGATATGCCTTTTCCAAGATGTATATCTGCCGACTATTTTGGTCCTGAACCTATTACAGTTGGTGCTCATTTTCCAATCGGTCATAATGCGTTTTTTCCAGATGATGGAGAAATTATTGACCCTAATACTGGCGAAATTAATTATGGTTTTCACCATAACCAAGTGGTGAAATGGAAAGATACTGGACTAGAAACCAATGGAGATGATTTAATAGTGCGAGTTAATGGTGCATGGACATCTTGGAGTAATAATAACAAAAGAGAATCTCAAGATAGTTACAGTTTGCAAAGTTTGGAGCAGCTAAAATATGCAACCAGATTTGAAGGCGAACAGGGTGATAATAGTTTACCTAACTTTCACTTGGTTTGTAATGATTATAAACCTAGTGCACCACAGAACATTTCAAGTAATCTTAACGCAAGTTGCACTGTGAGTTGTAACTGCGTTAATAAAGATGATAGCAAGAGTACAGTGTCACGTGGGGCTCCATGTTGGTTTACCAAAGGTTATGGCGCTTATCTTCTATTTAAATCAGGTGATGGCAACCCTAATGAAAGTCTGAAATCAATGCGTAATCCTTCATTTCCCACTGTACATTTAGGTTACAACTCTACGGCAGAAGACGGAAGTGGACTGTTTACTCTAGAAAGAAATAGCACTAAATTAAAGGACCAAAATTGTGATACAGTGAAATTAAAAAAGGGATGGAAAATATATGTAAAAATATTAGACAGATATTACTTAGATAATGTAGGTGGCTACTCCTTTGAATTTTTGAGTGGAGTGCAGAAGCCAAGTACCTTTGGGTTTTTTGATTACGTTTATAACTATTTAAAATGTGCATTGTTGATTAACGAAAATTGTGAAAAGCATTTTGACAGTAAAGATCCTGCAGCTGCACAAGCTATGTTTCAAAACATAGCGGAAAAAAGCACGAGCTTTCACAATTTTGTTCTTTCTTTGCTTGTTCTATTCATAGTAATCTCATCGCTTCTTTATCTTTTTGGTATGATACGAGAAACTAAGCATGATATGCTAATCAGGATGATGAAAATCACTCTAGTAATAGTGCTTATATCTCCTGGAAGCTTCAAGTTTTTCTATGATCATTTTCTTATTTTATTCGTTAAAGGCCTTGAACAATTGATAAGTATAATTACTAATTTTGCTCCCAACATGAACACCGGAAGTGATTCAAGCATTGCTCAAGGAGATGAAGCTCGTGTTAAGTTGTTTAGCTTTATGGAAGATATGTTTGGCAAGTTTTTTGCTTACTCCGTTTGGAAAAAGTTTGCGGCGTTTTTGCATTACCAGATGTGGGCAAGTATTCTTATGGTACCAGCAATTTTCATAGGGATCGTCTTATATTTTCTGTTGTGTTTGTATGCTTACATAATATTTCTTTCGGGCTTTGTAGGTATAGCTTTTCTTATAGCTATAATGCCACTGTTTCTAATCTCTATTTTATTTTCACCGCTAAAGAGCTTATTTGAAGGTTGGATAAAATTTTGTATTAGTTTCTGTTTGCAATCAATTATAATATTTACCCTGCTGTCATTGCTAGCTGCAATCATAATGAATACCTTTTACAGACAGTTAGGTTTCACTGTATGCTACAATAAGTGGTTTGAAGTGAGGTTATGTGCTCCAAAATGGGTATTTGGCGGTTTTTGTATCATCGATAAGCAATACTTTGGTTGGACTCCTGGGCAAATTTTTGTGCCCTACTCTATTGGAGAGGCTTCCCCACTGAATGTAGACAAAAGCATAGAGGGTGTAGAAAAATTAAGCAGAGAAGGTGGTACAATAAAATTTACTGGAGGTGCTGGATATATCCCTCTCCCACCGGATTACCCTAAAAATGAAAGCGGTGCATATATAAAAGGTTTTCGTTACATAGATTATCCTTTCTTCAATCCAATTCCTGGCACTAAAGATAATCCAGCGGACCATTATATAGCAGAAAATGACATTATAGTTGATGATAGTTGCAGTGCAAAAGACCTAGTACGTTTAACAAATAGTTTACTACATGCAGTAGAAAAGGCTGATATTCTATTGTTGATTGACAGTATAGATAAAAAGGTAGGTGGTGAGGTAAAAAGGCGTTATTGTCAATCTCAACAACATGAAGAAAAATGCAAAAATTATGAGGAAATAATAGGCGACCACAGAAAGGGCATCATTCGACCAAATTTAAAAAGTGAAATAAGGTCTTTAGTGCAGAGTGTGGTAGAAAATCAAGGTTGTAGAATACTGAAAATCCATGATTCTAATGGTGAATACTGTCAGAGATGCAAAGATTACAAAGGCTATCAAGAAAATAGCGATTACCAAAGGGTACAAGACATACAGAGAGGTTATTTAATCAATGCAGGAGAGATCTTTGTATTATTCTTACTTTCATTTTTAATGTTCTCCTTACGTGAGTTCGTACAACAAATAGGCTCAAGTATAGCTGGTGGTGGATACAGCGTTTACAATATATCTAAAATGTATGAAGGAGGTGGTATATTATCCCAAGTTAATTTGCCATTTAAAGTAGGTGGACAAAACATTAGCTTAATGCATGCTATTTCTATGCCTAAGCATTTGTGGCAAGATGCAGTTAGTGGAAGGTTAGATGCTCTCAGTAAATTTGCTACTGGGCTCCCTAACCAGTTGGCTGGAGGTACAGCTAATTTATTAGGCAGAATACCAAGGGTGGGAGGTGTATTGAAACATGCTATTGATATACCACGTAAGCTTGTAGGTGCTACGGTTGAGGCAACAAAATTTACAATATCACCTGAAAATGACGTTGATAAGCTCGAAGAAAAAATTTACAGAGCATTTGGAGTTGATAAAGAAGATATCACACACAGAAGGATTGGTAGATATTTAGATTATTACAAAGGATATGTAGGATCACATCTGGGCTACACAATAGAAGATGCCATGAAGTTTGCTTGGAGACATGGTCTTGATTCTATAGGAAAGCATGGCTATAACCATAATCTACTTTATAGGATAAAAGAATACAGGAAAGCGTTCTTAGAAAAACTTCATGATGACACCATAGGGCGCAAGAGGAAACCGGAGAGGTATAAAGATAAAGATAATAACAGTCAACCTAGTACACCAGGTTTAAAACAAGACAGGAATCTATCGAATGAATTAATAAAAAGAGGTGTATCGGATAAGCTAACAAAAGGTAGAAATAATGAATAGGGATAACAATGAAAACTAGTAAGAAAAATTTTAAGGGCTTTGATTATTATAAACTGCAACAAGACAATTATGGTAACATAAAGTTAAATGACTATGATGACATTTTGAACGCGCGCAGAGCAAGAGTGGACTTATTGCTGGATAACACTAAGCAAAATGACATTAATCTTTCAAAGCTAGATAAAGCTCTTAGTGAGAAATTCGTAAATGATGGGGGATTGTTGTCTGAATTTGATCAGGAAGATCAAGAAATTGTGCAGGAAGAGCTTAAGGTGCTTGATGTTTTAAACAATCTTGATGATCTTGTAAATATTAAAAGCGAAGATCTATTAGAAGTTAGTTTACTGCTGTCAGATCTTAGCTTCATCGAGAGAAATGTTGTACTCAATAACGACCAGAATTCTAATTTAGCAGAATTTAAAAGTCTATTTATCGAAAAAAGGGCATCTGGTGAGAAATATAGCGATGAAGAATGTAAAAGCTTTCTCAATAACATAGACAAAATTAATACTATGATTAAGTTGGAGTTAGAAAGCAGAATTGAAGGATTAACCCATGATGAAAAGAATGACCATGATGACTTACAGGATGAGATTGGTCATGCAATCGATATAGTTGATAAATCAAAAAAAAGTGATTGATTGATCTTGTGTTTAACGTAAGCAATTCTGGTGGTATCTTCTTATTAATCTGCTAAAGTCGTATTGGCATTAATTATGTATTATTAAATAATTGGTTACTTTGGAGTTCATTTAGTATGCTGCGTATTATTGCAGGAAAATATCGTGGAAGAAAAATAGCCACAGGCAAGCATTTAGCTGCGCGGCCAACTATGAGCATTGTCCGAGAAGCAGTATTTAACATACTCTCTTCAAAAAAAACTATTTACAACTTGAATATACTTGATTTATTCTGTGGAAGTGGTTCTTTTTCATTTGAAGCGCTTTCTCGCGGTGCTAAACATGCATTCATAGTAGATTCAGACTATTACAATTTGCAATTACCTAAAAAAACGGCAGAAGATCTTGGTATTACAGACAGTATTACACCAATTTGTTGCAGTGCTAACGCATTGCCAAAACCTATTTCAAAATGTGACATAGTTTTTATAGATCCGCCTTATTATAGTAATCTAGTTAACTCAACTTTAGACGGATTGGCTAATTCAGGATGGTTAAGTGACGATGCATTGATAATTTTAGAGGTTAGAAAAAGCGAAGATTTTCAGTGCAGTAAAAACTTTAGTGTAATCTTGGAACGTACTTACGGCATAGCAAAAGTAATTTTTCTTTCTCTATCAACTTAAACTTGTATATATTCTTCATTGATGGACCTCAGTTCTATTCCGGTCAAACTTTTGGTAATATCACTTTTATCAAGGTAGTCTTCTAGTTCAAGTTTTCCATTGAGTCCACGGTTTGTTAAATATTTACGTATATCATTAATAAATTTATTTTCTGTATCCATTCACTAAGCGGTGTGAGAGACGATAGATAGGAAATTATGGAAAGGGTTTAGCTCCTTTTGTTTCCATGTTAAGTATAATG
>NZ_NJBR02000046.1:0-819 GCF_002204235.2 Wolbachia endosymbiont of Wuchereria bancrofti | reverse complement strand
GTCATTAATTGTTACTTTATTGTTTTCATCTGCTGAGTTAATCTCACTTTTGAGCGATATTAGCTTATCAACTTGGCAGTCCACAGTTAAATAAAAATGTGGAATATTCTGTTTAGCCTCAATGAGGCGTTGCGCTATCACTTGGCGCATGTTGCTTACTTCAAGTATAGTGTCTTCATCCGATCTTTCACGATCTTTAATTTGTACACCACTATCTAAAAACTCCAGTACATCAGCTTTAATAATACGACCATATGGCCCAGTACCTTTTAACTGTCTAACATTAACCCCTTCATTCTGAGCTATTTTTTTAGCTAATGGGCTTACTTTTATCCTACTTTCTGTTGTCTTAGTACCCTCTTCCTTCTTGGATTCCAGTGTCAAGCACTGAGATGAAATCGAAGGGTTGGATGATACTGAAGAAGTGGTTACAACTTTCTCCTTAACCTCAATATCGATAGCAGAAACTGAAACATAGTTATCAACCGCACTTTTGTCTTCTCCTTCTTCCAGCATTAGAGCTATCAGCTGATTAACAGGCACGCCGCTTGTCCCTTCCGACACTAAAATTTTCGCTAAAACCCCTCTATCTACAGATTCAAACTCCATTATGGCTTTATCAGTCTCTATTTCAGCAATTACATCACCTACTTCAACTCTATCTTGCTCTTTCTTACACCACTTCACAATCTTTCCCCCAGTTTTACTCATCGTTGGAGAAAGAGCAGGCATTAATATTTCTATAGGCATTTATTATAAGTTTAAAATCTATTCAATTTTTAATTTACTCTTTATCTTGTGTCAATCTAATCGTAAATT
>NZ_NJBR02000045.1:0-9046 GCF_002204235.2 Wolbachia endosymbiont of Wuchereria bancrofti | reverse complement strand
AAAAATTAAACATAAGATGCTAATTATATAATACTTTGTCATTTTAATCTGCACAGATTGAAGGTAACTTAATACCTTCAGTATCGTGATAAGGGGGCTAGCTAGGTTTGTAAAGTGGTTTTTGCATTTCTGTGAGTTACTGAACGACCGATAGCTGTGCAACTGATTCATTGACAAGAACGTTAAAATAAAGAAACTCAATTTCTATCATCTCATAATTTCTGTATAATCTTACAAGTTTAATTGGTATATTATGAAGATAATAATAGGTAATGCTAGTAAAGAACTAGGAAAATTAATAGCTAGCAAGCTGAATGTTCAGCCATTTTCCGCTCAGGTGTCAAAGTTTGCCGATGGTGCGATAAATGCAGAAGTGGAAAGTAACCTCTGCGGTCAAGAGGTATATATAATACAGTCCATTTCTCCCCCTGTGAACGACCATCTTATGGAGCTTCTGTTTATAATTGATGCAGTAAAGAGGTCAGGAACTAAAAGAATTACGACAATTATTCCCTACTATGGATATAGTAGGCAGGACAGAATCATTAAAAACAACAACATGCAATCTGCTTTGAACGCCAAATTAGTCGCAAATCTTATTCAGACTGCAGGTGCAAACAGTGTTGCGGTCATTGATTTGCATTCAAGTCAAATTGAAGGGTTTTTTGATGTACCACTAACTAATTTGAGTTGTTTTGAGGCATTCGCTGACTCTATACATACAGAAAACTTGGCAATAGTTGCACCCGATGTTGGAGCAATCGGTAGAGCACGTGCTTTTGCAAAGACTTTAGAGAAAAAGTACAAGATAAAATTGAGTGATAAGATTATCGTAATAGATAAATATAGGGAGAAAGCAGGCACATCTCATGTAATGAATGTAATAGGAGAAGCCACAAATAAAAATTGTATCATTGTTGATGATATAGTTGATTCCGGTGGAACATTGTGTAATGCGGCTCTCGCTTTAAAAAATTGTAGAGCAAGGTCTGTAATTTCATGCATAACACATGGCGTACTTTCAGGGAATGCAATTGAAAAAATCTCTTCCTCTTCTCTAGATAAATTAGTGACTACAGATACCATATTTCACAAACTTGAAAAAACTGATAAAATAGAAATTGTTTCAATTGCAAATATTTTGACTCACTTCATTCAAGGAGGTAAAGATGCCAGCTAGGTCAGCAGAAGATGTCATCACTTCGCTAATAGAATTTGTAAACAAGAGAAAAGTAACAATCACTAAGGAAGAAATGCTTAAAATCGCACAGCTTGTAAGAATTAAGTTATCAAATGACGAAATAGAGCATTACTCCAAAGAACTGACAATGTTAGATTGGATACATGACATTTTATTGCAAGTTAATACTAGAGACGTTTCCCCTATACGCTATGGCAGTATAGATAAGGATATTCACGTACGCGACGACGTTGTCAATTTCCAGAGCATGAAAGAGGAGATACTATCTAATACAAAATCTGAGCATGGGTATTTTGTAGTGCCAAAGGTTATAAATGATTAAAGTAAGGCTCATTTTTCAAAGAAAGATTTAGAGAGTGGATTGATATAGGTTCAGGATTTATGTAGAAGAACAGGTCTATAGAAACATAGGTTTACCACTCGTTATGGTTAAGAGGCTTAATGATTTTACCTGGATGTCTGATATAATAATTAAATTGTAAAGCCTATTGAAGCCTAGCATGAATGAAGTAGTGACATTTGGTTGCCGCCTAAATTTTTACGAAAGTGAGTTAATTAAGGAAGCATTAAAAAAAGCAGAGAGAGAAAATGTTGTAGTAGTACACAGCTGTGCAGTGACAAATGAAGCAGAACGTCAAGTAAAACAAAAAATACGTAAGATTTATAAAAGTGACCCAAATAAAGAAATTATCGTAGTTGGCTGTGCCGTTCAATTAGACCCTGAATCGTATAGTAATATTCCTGGTGTGAGTAAAGTGTTAGGCAATCAAGATAAGCTAAAGACCGAAAATTACTTATTAAGTAACAATAAAATATTAGTCAACGATAGCCAGGCAAGTAAGTCAGAACCTGCTCTAATTGATAAATTCAAAGATAAATCAAGAGCATTCATTGAAGTTCAAAATGGCTGTAATCATAGCTGCACGTTTTGCTCGATTACTGAAGCAAGAGGGAATAACCGATCCGTACCAATAAACAATATTATTGAGCAAATCAAGATTTTCATAGCAAATGGCTATCAAGAAATAGTATTTACAGGAGTTGATATTACTGATTTTGGTACAGATCTATTTGGCAAACCTTCACTTGGTTCAATGGTCAGGAGAGTTTTAAAGGATGTGCCAGAATTAAAGAGGCTCAGGCTTTCTTCTATTGATGTTGCTGAAGTTGATGATGAATTAATGGATTTAATAGTTAATGAATCAAGATTTATGCCACATTTGCACTTAAGCTTACAATCTGGTAATAATTTAATTCTAAAAAGAATGAAACGTCGTCATAGTAGGGAACAAGTGATAGAATTTTGTCATAAAGTGAAAAGTTTGAGGTCTAATATAGCATATGGTGCTGATATTATTGCTGGATTTCCTACGGAAACTGATGAGATGTTTCAGGATACAGTTAATCTACTTGAAGAAACAAATACAGTTTATCTACACGCTTTTCCATATTCGAAGCGGAAGAATACACCTGCTGCACGAATGCCACAAGTGCCAGAGAATGTGCGTAAAGAAAGAGTAAAAAACTTAAGGAAAATAAATAAAGCAATGATGAATAACTTTTATCAATCTTTGATAGGCACTAAACAAAGTGTTCTAGTTGAGCAAAATAATATTGGTAGAGCAGAAAATTTCGCATTAGTAAAGTTTACATCAAAGATTCAAGCTAAAAGTATTGTAAAAGCTACCATTATAGGAATGGAAAATGGTTACTTAGTTGGAAGTATTCTTCCCTAATTTTTTGATATGAGGAAAGCACTATAAATTGTAAACTTGTTTATGATGAAAAGATCTATTGTTTTTGATGCATTACTAATCTTATGTATTAGCTTTTTTCCTATTTACGCTAATGAAAGTTGTTCAAATGATGGACAGTTTGTGGAAAATTTAATGCTTGCAGACGAATCTATATGCCACATATCTAGAAAATATAATGGAAGAGGGGTTATATCAGTAAAAGATAAAAAACTTGATTTTTATGTTAGCGCTAATAGCGGTAAAATATACTCTGATAACTCAGAAACATTTGTGAATGGTATAAAAGCAATTGGAGAAAGAGTTCCTACTTTAGTTGAGAACCGTTATGGTACTATAATAAAAAATATAGTAGCAGATGAGATTGAAAGCGTAAAAAAGTTTGATGATGAGATTGATTTCCAGTGGCTTAACAGTATATCTTTAGGCTACTACGCTGGAGAAAACGGCCGTATTGATTTCGAAGCCATGTATTCTAAGGTCAACATTAAAAATGGCAATTCTTTTCCGATATTTGATAGATCAGCTGGTATATTTGCATTTTTGTTAAACTTTTACTATAATCCCAGTATTCAAGATACACAAATTGCTCCTTACTTCGGCCTTGGTATAGGACCAACGGTTTTTAGATTAAGAAAGGTCAATGGTTCACCTCAAAACTCGATGCCACTAAACGTTCCTTGGTTTGCTTATCAAGTAAAGCTTGGTGTTGATTACTCGATAATCCCAAAAATCAAAACCTTCCTCGGCTACCGTTATTTTAGTATTCCGATACCTATTGCAGATGACATATCGACCCATAACATTGAAATTGGCTTAATATTTAATTTTTAGCAACGATTCAATGTATATACAAGTTCTTATCTTTTTTATCCAACAAATCAAATATTGGCACAATTGTTGCTTTTAAAAAGATAACAGTTTCTACTGTTCTCATGTTGTCTGCTAGTCTCTTTGACTTCTGATTTAACGCAGCTTTAAAGCTTTGCTTATCTTCTCTATGCTCTATAAGCCCACCAATTACCATAACTTCACCACTCTTAATCTTTAACATAGAGTTCATTTCTCTAATTTCAACAATTGGAATATTGCTATTCAATTTCGTTCTACTCTGCTGTGCAATGTACTCTATATTTGGATCTTTAGTGTGGCCGTTAATTCTTGATAAAGTTGGGTGTATATTCATGAATATTTCACTAGTATCAATATTGATGCTTGGATGAACTATTAACATGACACCTATTGGCACGCTGTTCATTTTGGTCACTAAGATCTGATTTGAATTTTTAGTATTTTTTTGTATGTCAGAAGTAAAATAAATGTGATTTTTAGTGAATGAAATCATTGCCTGCTGATTATTTATGACATATACTTTGAGGCTTGAAATTACAGTTGAAGTGCCAAATTTGTCTAAACTTTTCACTAAATTCCCTAGATCACTTGCACCGAAATTTACCGCAAGATCAATAATAGAATTATCTTGATTCACCACAGGCTTATTTACATTGTATAAATCATTTAAGTTAATACCAGAAAGGTATTTGTCATCTAACATAACCTCAACTATCTTTGCCTCTATCATCACTTGAGAAGATGCCAATTGTTTAACCTTATTGATATATTCTTCAACAGTTTTATAGATGTTTCTTCTAGCATTTAAAATAATAACACCTGTTTCTCTGTTGGATGAAAGAAATTCCTTATTATCCACCCCGTTAATGTCCATTATTGCATTAAGACCTTTTTCCAATGAATTCCGCAAATCACTGCTATATTGAGACTTTATAACACTATTGTGATCTTCATCAACGTTGCTTCTATTACCGCTAGTAATATTGTTATTAACGATAAAACTGCTCTGAGCAGAATGTTGAATATTGATGAAATCTACATAGTAATTTTGTGCGTATGGTAAATCCTGCTCAATTTTAATCACACCATTACTTGTTGAATAACGCAGTTTAGCGCTATCAGCTATACTCTGGATTACTTTATTTATATTTTTATCTTTTAACTTTAAAATAATATTACCTGATATTTTGGGGTTTATATCCAAGTTAATATCAGAGAGTTTTCCTATCTCAATCAGCAAATCCTTTACTGACACTTCTTCGCTAACATTAATAGAAATAAGTTGACTGCTAACTATAAGACCGGGAAACTCTACAGGCAAAGGCACAATTTCTGGTATTGCTGGTTCTTTGCCTTCTGAAAGAGAGATTCCATTTTTACATCGCTCTAACAAATAGCCGTGTTCACTTATATCATGATGATCTTCACCTTCTATTTCAGTAAGGCTTTTATCATATCCTTGAGTAGGTAGGCATACACAAAAAATGATAAAAAAGCATCAAGCATTTTAAAATAGCCATTAGAAAAAGCATACAAAACCATTCTAATAAGTTTCTATAAAAATATTAAAAATATATTTAATTTTGTTTTCATCAGGCAGCAGCAACGCTAAATACTAAAACTGTGGTCTTAGCTTTCTTAAAACTTGTCCGTTTTTGTTCAAGCTAAATTGTCTTTTCACTATTATTAATCTTTTCTAGCATTAATTCAGCAGCTTTTTGTTCAGCAACCTTTTTACTAGAAGCACATGCAAAAACTTTACCATAATTTTCTATGCAAATTGATATAGTAAATTCAGGACTATGTGCTGGTCCAGTTTGTTTCATAAGCTCATACTCTGGTAAGGGTAACTTATTTTTCTGAGTCCACTCTTGCAGTGAGGTTTTAGGATCTTGAGGGAGACTGAGCATGCCTTTGGCCCGCTCTTCCCAATGCTGGGTAACAAACTTTTTAGCATTTGCGAATCCGCCATCAACATAAATTGCACCTATTAGTGCTTCAAGTGCATTTTCTAAATTCTTTAGGTTACGTTTTCCTCCATTGCAACGTTCACTGTTATTCATGATAATAAAGTTACCCAACTTTATTTCTTTAGCAACATTAGCAATGGTATTACCACAAACTAAATCCGTTTTTCTTCTTGCCAATGCCCCTTCTTTTTCTTTAGGGAATAATCTAAACAGTATAGCAGATACAATCATATTCAAAATACTATCGCCCAAAAATTCTAGCCTTTCGTAATTTTCAATTTGATTTTTGCTATTTCTTTTATTTAAGCTTGGATGAGTTAATGCTTCTTCTAATATCGCATCATTTTTAAATCTATAGTTAATGATCTTAGATATAGTGTCGTTCAAGTCTTCCATGCTTGTTGCTTTAAAAGGAGTATCCCCCATCATATCTTTATACCAAAAAAATTAGTTTTATTCTATTAAAACAAGCTTCTAGAATCTACAATCACAACCCACTGCCTCACCAATATTACTCAGTCCATCTTTCCTCACTAACTCTGCAAGTTCCAGATTAATTTTATTCACAGCTTGAGGTCCGTGGTATATGAGAGCAGTGTATAGTTGCACTAAAGATGCCCCTGCCTTTATTTTTTTATATGCATCAGCACCACTTGAAATGCCTCCACACCCTATCAATAATATCTTGCCTTGAGTAAGTTTGTATATGTCACTCAATAACTCTGTTGAAAGCTTAAACAATGGTCTGCCACTTAATCCACCACTTTCATTATGGTGAGAATGTAAGTTATCTCGACTGACTGTAGTGTTGCTTATTGTCAAGCCATCAATTTTATACTCCAACGCAAGCTCAACAATATCTTCCTTTGCCTGCTGATCTATATCTGGGGAAATTTTTAACATTATTGGAACAGATTCGGAATTATCAATTGATTTTCTGGTTAGGGTTATGGATTTTAACAACTCTGATAATTCTTGCCTATTGTGCAAATTGCGTAAATTAGGTGTGTTCGGGGATGAGATGTTTAGCACTATATAACTACTTTTCCCATACACCATCTTTATTAAGTCAATATAATCACTGACTTGGTCCTTCGATGCACTATTTTTTCCTATATTTATACCTAAAATACAGTCATCAAGCTTGGTTTCACTTATTTGCTTTAAAAAATAGTCTATTCCCTTGTTATTGAATCCCAATCTATTTATTACTCCTTGATCTTCAATTAACCGAAAAATTCTCGGTTTTGCGTTTCCATATTGAGGGTGTTTAGTTACAGTACCAGCTTCAATAAATCCAAAACCAAATGAAAGCATGGACCTGATAACTTCTGCATTCTTGTCAAAACCTGCAGCAAGACCCACAGGACTCCTAAATTTATTATTAAAGCAATTCACACTTAAAGATTCTGGTAGTTCTATAGGTTTTCTATAAGATATCCTTTTCAACATCATGATCGCTAAGGAGTGAGCAATTTCAGGCGGCAGCAAAAACAGTAAATTACATAGTATCATTTTTGTAAAACACTCTACTTACTCTTAGCTTATTTTCTACCACAAAACGCAGAGTATAACCATAACTTTAAAAGAAGACATTTTCGTTGATTCTACTTATGAATCATGGATAAACTCTCCTCATGAAATTTATTATTGTTATTATTTTATCCTTATTTACTTATGGTTCATCTGCTCAACAAATAGACCATATTGAATTATTCAAGAACATAATCAAAAAGTAGAAAAGGAGTATGTCTGGCCCATTAATCAAAAAACTCTTGTTTTGAATATGCAATAGATGAAATATTTTCTAAACTAGATTCATATTCTTACTATTTTGATAGTGAAGAATTCAAGAAAATGCAACTTCAAATAAATACTGTTTCAACTAAGATTATAGACAATATAGTCTATATTAAAATTTCTGAATTTAATGAAAGCTTTAACAATCATTTCAGAAAGCAATGGCTCAACATTAAAGAAAATAACAGTACCATAAAAGGTGTAATTCTAGATTTGAGAGATAATTACGGCGTATTATTTTTCCAAGCAGTATTAATATGCGATAGTTTTTTTGATGGTGGGAAAATAGTTGCTGCGGAAAGTAAAGAGAAAAAACATTACAAAGCAAGCAAAGGAGATATATTTTCTGGATTATCTGTAATAGTATTAATTAATGAAAAATCCGCATCTGCATCTGAAATAGTTGCTGCTGCTTTGTAGAGTAATAAACGCGCTAAAATTGTTGAGGTAAGATCATATAGCAAGGCTTCTGGACGAACAATTCTTCTACTGAAAAATGGTAGTGTAATTAGGTAACAAATAAATTATATTATCTTCCTTCTGGTAACCTTATAACAGATGTAATACTGAATATAGTAGTTATAAACCAAAACGATAGAAAGGATTATCAACTTATCAAAGGAGTTGAATTTTTAAATTCGTGTGTGGCTAAGAAACTTAGGCTTATTAAACATGCTTAAAGTGTATCTATTCAGGAGTATAGATAAAAGACCTATTATGAAGGTTTTAGAAGTCCATTTTTTACCCTAAAAATACTAGAAATCATATTTTTTTTACGTTTAGCCTACCTTATTTTAACGCCTGTGTTTGTTTGACAGTTTTTTTGCTTACACCTCTAAACGGATACTTTTTTCAATATTTTTCCTATTAACTTCCTACACAATTGCTGGAATGGATACTGTGAGATTGTAACTGCCACACTTCCCAATTTTTTGTATATCACTCAGTAATCTCAGGATAATTCGCAATAGTCAGTAATTTTTCAGCATTTCTTTCTTCAGCTGTATCACTGAGATTGAACGACCCTGTAATAACCTTGTGGTCATCAATAATTAATATTCTATTATGAGCAATTTCTGCCTTGTAATCAATCCAAATTGGTATTCCTTCTTCAAATAACTTGTGCATAACACTATGTTTTGAATGGAGCTGTGATTTATCTAGAATAATTTTAATATCAACGCCACGTTTTTTTGCTTCAACTAGAGAATTGGCTACTCTCAAGAGTAAATTCGTATTGTTGAACCAAAATGGATTTCTCAGATTGATCTATTGTATCAATTACTTGCTGAGCATAATTTTCTCATGGAGTAAAGTAGAAAGTAATTTTTGGATCTAAGTAAAGACAACCCCATAATACACACCATAAATAAACTCAAGTTATATATAGCTGCTGAACTTTGTTGCATAGCAGCCAAGAAACTTAGTGTAGTTACTGACAAAATTCATTATAAAATGGCCATTTAACT
>NZ_NJBR02000044.1:0-6001 GCF_002204235.2 Wolbachia endosymbiont of Wuchereria bancrofti | reverse complement strand
CGAGTTGGAGGTTGTAAAATTTCTTGTAGCAAAGAGGACAAATATTTATGCTGAACGTGCTAATGGGTTTAAGGCTTTAAATCTTGCTGCTATGCATGGTCACAAGAATATTGTAGAGTTTTTCCTCAACCAAGAACTGAATGTTAATGACCCTGATAAAGATGGTTGGACATCATTGCATTACGTTGCTCAAAGGATGCTTAGAAGTTGTGAAATTTCTTGCCAGAAAGGGAAAAAGCATTAACGTTGAAAAAAATGCCTATGGAAGTAAGCCAGTGCACAGGGCTGCTTCCAGTGGGCACAAAAACGTTGTAGAATTTTCTTGATCAAGGAATAAGCATTAATGATACTGGAGAAATAGGTAATATACTATTACATTTTGCTGCTCAAGAAGATTATCCAGAAAGTTATGAAGTTTCTTCTAGGTAGAGGTGCTAATGCTAGTATAAAAAGCGATTGTGGTGAAAAGCTAATCGATACTGCCAGGAGGAAAGGTCATTCAAATGTTGTGGAATTGCTTACTTGGAACTGTGTCCATACTATCAACACACTCTAAGGAAAAGGGCAAGAAAAATTTTTACATAGATTTCTAATGCAGATGTCAAATAAGGTCTTTATTTACCTTCTTTTGAAGCAAGGAATGTTAACTTTAAAGTAAGTGTACTGTAATTACTCGTGGTTACCCCAGGCTTTATTATCACAGAGTGACAAGCCATTTTTAAGTAACTTAGAGGCTTCAGCTAAGATTTATGAGCGTATAGCACGGGGTAAGCAGGTATTTAAAAGAGAAGAAAGATAAGTTTTTTCCTTTAATAAGTTACTCAATAACTTTGAAAGACAGCTAGATTCTGCTACGAATAGTCCACCTTCAAGCTTAATTCTGATGAAGATATAAGGTTAAAGTGATAGTATGAGGTTTCTTGATTCTGGAAATCTCATATTTAGCTGCGAAAATAGACACTTATTTAAAAAATATCCTGTAACTTTTAATCCTAATTGAAATTCTTGATATGAGTAGCTGTTTTGTAGGTTATTATTATACACGTCATGCAGCATTTGTGGAAAAGGTAGTAGCTTATCCGCATAATAATCTCCTGCTTTCTTTGACACCGCTCTGCCAGTTTTTGGAGAAATGAATTGTAAATTTTCCTTAACACCCGTTACAGCGCATTTGGATAGATCTAACTTAAACCCCAACTGTGCAAGAAGCAAAAGCTCTAAGTTAAGGTAATGGCCTTGCCAAGGTTCACTACCATGCTTAATTACATCGATGAAATACTGAAAGTTATCATATAGCACGGCACAAGGCTCGCTCTCTGGAAGTACTTTTTCCAGGATAGAAGAAAAAGAAACAATAGTGATGCTTTTTAAGCTATCCTGAAAGAAGTGGTGAAATGGAGATTCTATCAATTCACACTTAAAAAATCCTAGATTTTCAGGCAGCTTAGCACTCCATTCTGCATGTAATAGATTACTTACCTGAAATTTATAACTGCTATCGTTTGTCAACCGAGTTAGTCCTCTGCGCTTTCCATGGTTTTTCATGAACAGAGAAAGAATTAAGTTTTTATCACCGTACTTTTTAGCAGCTATAATGATACCTTCATCTTTCCATCTCATTTTAACTTGACGCGTATGTTTTTAATCTTTAATTCTTATATTTCTTCATTAACATAATATAATTTTGTGCTGATTGTGTAATATATTTAACTTCTTCATCTGAAATCTTTTTAAAGAATTTCGCTGGCCTGCCAGCCCATATTTCCCCACTTTTTATCACTTTTATATGTGTTACTAGTGAACCAGCAGCTACCATAGCTCCAGATTCTACAATTGCATGATCCATTACAATAGAACCCATACCAATAAATGCTTTGTCATGCACTGTGCATGCGTGTAACATACAAAAATGTCCCACTGTTACCATATCGCCAATAATTGTATCGCCACCAGGATTTCTATCTACATGAATTACTGTGCCATCTTGAATGTTCGTTCCATCACCTATTTTGATTGACCCAATATCCCCCCTGATCACACAATTAAACCAAATGCTCGCCTCTCTTCCTATTTCAACCTTGCCTATGATATGCGAATCTCCTGCAATGAAAGCGCTTTCGTCTATTTTTGGCTCACAGTTTTTATATTTTAAAATGTTTGAGCTCACAATTCTATACATTAATATCTGCGGCAGCTATACAAAATCTATTATACCATATATATAAAAGTTTTACCTTAATTTCATTGAAATGCGCATGCAAAATTATACTATTAATTAGTGTGCTACACATTTGAAATTATGAGTATGTTAGACAAATTGGTAATCCTGCTGTCAGTTTTTACGCTTCCTTTTTCTTCATATTCATACCAATTTAGAACTAAAGCAAAGCAAGCAGTAGTTTTAGATTTAGCCTCAGACTTGTTCATTTTTGAGCATAATTCCGACGAAAAGATGGCTCCATCGTCAATGAGCAAGCTAATGACTTTATATATAGCCTTCGATTATTTAAAAGCTGGAATAATAGATATGAAGGATAAATTTCGAGTAAGTAGAAAAGCGTGGGAAAGAAAAGGCTCTTCTATGTTTTTAAAGGAAGGTCAATCCGTTACGGTGAAAGAATTGCTTGAAGGAGTTACAACAGTTTCGGGTAATGACGCCTGCATAACGTTAGCTGAGGGCATTGCCGGGTCAGAAGAGAATTTCGTGGTTGAAATGAACGAAGTTGCACAAAATTTGAACCTAAGCAACAGTTACTTTGTCAATTCAAGCGGGTGGCCGGATGAAAATCATTTTATGAGTGCAAAAGATTTGGTAGTACTAGCAAAAAGGATTTTTACTGATTTCCCTGAATATTACGATTTATTTTCTAAACAATATCTAACATATAATGATATTATGCAAAAAAATAAAAATCTTTTACTTTTTCATGATATTGGAGTTGATGGCTTAAAGACCGGTTATACAAACGCTGGTGGTTACGGCATTGTAGTTTCTGCAAAAAGAAACGATAGGAGAATTTTCGCTGTTGTAAACGGCTTAAACACTGAAAAAGAGCGAGTAGAAGAAGCAAAAAGACTGATACAATATTTCTTCAATCATTTTAATACTAAGAAAATATTCGCTAAGGATAGTGTAGTTGAGGAAATAAATGTTCTATACGGAAAGGAGAGAAAAGTATCTGCCACAGTTGCAAACGATGTCACCATAACTTATAACCGCAATCTACGTGGCAAAATTAAGGTGCGTGTTGAATATAAAGATATGATACCTGCACCTATTAAAAAAGGGCAAGAAGTAGGTAAAATTTTTATAGAAATACCAGGTGTCGAGCAGCAAACCATACCACTTTATGCAGTGAATGATGTACAGGAATTAAACTACGTAGAGAAGTTTTTTAGAATATTGTTTTAAGTCTAAATAGCATCTGTGTCGAAAATACTAATTTTAATATTCTTAAGAGAATTCAGAGATAAGATTAATTGAAAGATATTTAAAATTTTCAACTAATGAATAAAATATCACATTCAAAGTGCTAAGCGAAGAATATTTTTCACTACTACCCTAAAATGGCTAGCAAGCACTTGAGGAGATAGAAAATATTGGATTGTCTAAAATTATTGAGGAATGTGATGGTGAGGAGGAAATAGAGATTAATGAAAAAGCCTGGAGAAAAGCCCTACTTAGTTAAATGTACTAAGCGTGCCCTCAAAAAAGATATTCCAGCTTTACCCCAGCAAACATAAGGAAAGTAGTAGTTAAGAATTATCGCATCGTCTACCGCGTAAACACTGCAGAACATAAAGTAACTGTTGTTTCAGTAGGATATAGCAAGGCATTTATAAACAATCAATATCGAAGCTACAAGAACACTAAAGGGTTATATATTTTTTATATGCCACTTTTTCTGATCCATTCTACAACCTAAATGGCTTTGCTCAGCTCAAAAAATCGAAACTTTTTTGTCCCTCTAATAACTAGAGACTTTAGAAACGGGAAAGTGCAAAATAAAAATTTGGCTTGACAAAACGAAAGAAAATCAATATATAAAATATATTGATTATTAATTTAACTAGTATGCCAGCAAGAGTAAAAGCAATAGCCAATACACAAGAACCATCAAAAGTAAAAAAAGTTTTGCTAGCTCCTGTAAGGTGGCTAGCTGTTGGTCTAATTATAGCATCTGTTATAGTATTTGTTATTTCTCTTCTAGTGCTTTTTGTGATTGTTACAATATTGCGTAAGCTATATTGCCTTGCAGGAGGCAAATTACCAGAATGGCTAGAGCAAAGAGCTGCAGCATTTGAAGAAATAATACACGTCCCACAAACAACACATAATACTGACATAAATGATGCAATAAATATTAATATTAAAAAGCTAAAGGAAAACTATGGTGAACCTGATATTGAAGACGGATTTATAAAAGAAATAAAAGATTTTATTAATAAACTAAAGTGCATAACAAATGACACAGAAAAAGCTGCAGATAAATATCAACTTAAAGAAGATGAGAAAAAACATGCACTTGAATGCTTGGAACGTATACAAAATAATCCTGATATACATAGTGGAAGTGGGTTAACATTAAAGCAAGTTTTAAATTTGGTTTGGAAAGCTTGTAATGACAAAGATAAAAAAAGTGCCGGTTCTAACATAGATATTGATACACGAATACTCCAGAGAAAATACCAACTAGTTCAGCATCTAATAGAATCGCAAACAGAATACGGGGTGTATGGTGATCATGGTTCAAGTGCATGCTTCACTGGGACTTTCAATAGCATCGTCTCTTCCTTATATATCTTTGAAGAGTTTTTCTTCTTGCAAAGAGTAAATAAGGACAATATAAAACAGGAATTTGAAGATGAGTTGCAAACAAAGGGCGAAGAATTATTTAATCAACTTTCCAATAAAGAGAAAGAAGAAGTTGCAAAAGCTTTAAGTAGTGATCCTTCTACAAGGTTCTTTTCAGACTATGTAGAGTCGTTTAAAAATCACCCTGCGCGTGCAGCTTTAGGCGATAAAGAATGTAATGAATTAGTAAGAGCACATCTTTACAATCTTCAGTACAATGAAGTAATATCAAACTTTTCTAAACAATAAAAATCATTATTTCACCAACGGTAAGGTAATACCGTGTTGATTCATATATTTTCCTTTTATATCGTCGTATGATTTTTCACATTCACTTTCACCACTTAAAAACACAAATTGGCATGCTCCTTCATTAGCATAAATTTTTGCAGGAAGCGGAGTAGTGTTTGAGAATTCAAGTGTAACATGACCTTTCCATCCAGGTTCTAAGGGAGTAACGTTTACTATAATCCCACATCTCGCGTAAGTTGATTTACCAACACAAATAGCTAGTACATCCCTTGGTATGCGAAAATATTCTACTGTACTTGCAAGTGCAAAGCTATTCGGTGGAATTATGCACACATCTGTTTCCTTATCTATAAAACTGTTCTTAGAAAAATCCTTAGGATCAACTACAGCTGAATTAACATTAGTAAAAATCTTAAATTTATTATCTACTCTTGCATCATACCCGTAAGATGATAGTCCAAAAGACATGACACCCTTACTGCTTTTATGATCCACAAAAGGCTCTATCATTCCAAAGCTTTCAGCTTTTTCTCTTATCCATTTATCAGGCATCACTGCCATAACTGCTCCCTAAAGTGTATAATACTTACAATAATATAAAATAAAATTTAAATGTAAACTATAGACCTAACAGCTTTTTATGGCTCGACTGTATGACGATTTTCGAATCGTCAAGGTACCATTCCAGCATGCCCTTGTCACATCTCAGTGCCCCTTTTTTACCATCCTTGTATCCTTTCTTTGTCATCTAAGTAGCCTCTTTTTTGTCATCCCAGTGTGCAGACACCGGAACCCAAGAAAGTTTGCTTATGAATAAGCAAACTGACTTGTTGAGCATAGAAAGTAGCTTTTTTTGTAGCTTTGTTTCTATGGCTTAAAAAAGCTCGATGCTAG
>NZ_NJBR02000043.1:0-1377 GCF_002204235.2 Wolbachia endosymbiont of Wuchereria bancrofti | reverse complement strand
TACTTATATTAGGAAAATTACTCGAAACTAACTCGAATACACCAGGAGTTAAAGAAGCAATAGATTTTAACCCCAAAAACGCAGGGTTGATCGAGGATAATGGAGTTGCTTATGGACTTAGCTATCAAGATAACGGCAATGGAAGTAGCAAGGTAAAATTACCTATCAGCCCTTTATCTCAACCAAAAACATACGAGTATGATACAAATATCAACGTAGCAAATGAACTCAAAGACCAACTACCCCTATATTAATAGAAGATTCAGCCGAAATAGATAAAGTTGGGGTTATCTTTCCCGAAGAAGAAAAAAAATACATCAAAGGTTTAATGTTGGACACTTACAAAATTAAGCAGTCAATCAATGCTCCTTCAGTTGAAGGTTTAGGTAAAGCTAAACTACAAAAAAAATATCAATAGTAGCAGTCTTGCAAATAAAGGTAATAATTACCTCCAACCAAAGGCAGTTAAGGGTGATAACGCAATATTATTGTAATTGCCCATAATTTAAAAGACCAAACTTTAGTTTCTTAGTATTTAAAATCAGACAAGAATGGAAAATTTAAAGTACTAGCTAGAAAAAATAAGATTATAGAAAGGAAATTGTTCAAGTTTAACATCCGCGCGGGGTTAAATTGCATTAAACGAAAATACAATGCTTTATTCACAAGTGAGGAAAAGAATTATTGGGAATTAAGAGGTAAGAAAAACGCACATTTTTAAACTCAATGTGGCTGAAGTAGTTGAGGGTTTGAAGGATGGAAAAGGAGTTAACGACTTTTTACTTGGTAATAGAAACGGTCAAACAAATAAAGCGTCATCTTTCTCTAGTGAACATGAAATAAGCTTTTTACAGTACACGAAGCAAACTAAAGACAAAGATCTAGTTGCTTTTCTTGAAAACTACCAATCAACTAATAAGCAGAGGTACGTATAGTAACTATATTTAAAAATGGATCAATATCGAACTTCCTTGATTATGAATTTGAAGATCATGTAGGGCAATTGTATATTAAAGATAGTGGTCAAGACAGTTTTACTATAACCGCAATCAGTGGGAAAATATCATAATTTTTAATCATAAAGACTCTGAAAAACCTCACAAGGTAATAATAATACCAACAAATAGTATCAAAGTTCTAAGCGATTTTGTTAATATCATTAACGGTCAATTCACGCATAGCATTATTTCTAGCAGTACCTTTGCTCCTATAAACTACTACAGAGAAAGTTGAGATTTCTATGAAAACGCCAACTACTGCAATTACTGATACAATAAAAGCTGACGCTGTAGAGGCTACTCAGCCTTCAACAGCAAAATTAACAACTTAAACAAGTAATGCAAAGCCTACAACATCACTGTTTCATCGACTTCTACA
>NZ_NJBR02000042.1:0-576 GCF_002204235.2 Wolbachia endosymbiont of Wuchereria bancrofti | reverse complement strand
TGCTAATTATTGTTTTAGCATTGAACCCTAGAAGACCCCTTGAAACCCCTATGGGTAAATTAGCTGAAACCTTCCTATTACAAGCTCTGTAATAGCCTCTTTGCAACCTATACTCAGTTACGATTGGTTTGATTTCTGGTAATTCTACCTTTTAATGGATAACTCCATCTTCTAAAACAACCTTATTTCCACACACACAAACCTGATAAAATTGTACAGTCCACTACTATATTTGCTACCATCAAATCTCACTTATATACTTTATGCCCTGGCTGACCTCCTGGTTTTTTATCACTTTTCTTTTTTGTTTTTTTTGCGATATATATCTTGCGATGGTGGTAGAGATGAATTTTTTGAGTTTAGAGCCAATTTATCTTCTAGCTCAATTACTTTTGCTTTTAAGCTATCATTTTCTATAATCAGAGCCTTTATTTCTTCTTTGAGATTAGCGTTTTTTAATTCGTGCGCCCAATCTTTTATGCAGCTCTGTTATCATTTACCCACTCCATATTTAGCTTCTTATGTCCTTACACTTTTACAACTACTTTATAAATCCCTTATCTCCGTAAACGGTTA
>NZ_NJBR02000041.1:0-7442 GCF_002204235.2 Wolbachia endosymbiont of Wuchereria bancrofti | reverse complement strand
AAGGAACTTAGAAAAAGCCATAAGAAATTAACTTGAAAGGTATTAATAGTAATACACTATTTTTTGCAAATATTCAATCTTATTTGCAGCAAATTTCAAGATGCAAGCAGTTTTCTTTTTAATTTAAAACAAAATTTATTTTAAATTAGTAGAGAGCTCAAGAAAGATAAAGTCAATCCTTGACGCCCTAAAAATTATAGAATATAGTCGTTTATTTAAATGAAAACTAGTCAAAGGTTTTATTTAGTAAATTCTGCTACTTGGCAGTCAGAGCTAAGAAATATTGATTTCCTTCCCGTTTGGGTGCTGATTCTATTTTTGCAATATCCTCAGTGTCCCTAATTAGCCGTTCTAATTTTTCCAGCCCAACTTCAGTATTTATCATCTCTCTACCTTTAAATTTCATTGTAACTTTAATTTTATGTCCATGTGTAAGAAAATCCCTTGCGTGACGCAATTTTGTTTCATAGTCATGATCACCAATGTTGGGACCTAGTTTAATTTCTTTTATAGTTAATGTTTTTTGTTTCTTTTTTGCTTCACTTGCCTTCTTTTTTGCATCATACTTTTGTTTGCTATAATCCAGTATTTTACATACTGGAGGAGTTGAATCAGGTGCAACTTCCACCAAGTCTAAACCGACGTTTTGTGCAAATGTCAAAGCTCTTCCTATTGATACGACTCCAACCATTTCGCCATTATGGTCAACTAAACGTACCTCCTTAGCTGTAATGAACTCATTAATTCTATTTTTTTTTACTTGCAAGTTTTAACTCCCTTAACTTAAATTAGTACTTTCTTTAATAGCAGTTTAGCAGCTTTTTCACAAGAAGAAGACTCCTGCTTATCTGATCCTAAATTTCTCACTGACACAGTTTTGCTTGCAACTTCATTTTTGCCTACAATCCATAATATAGGCACCTTGTTTGAACTATGCAAGCGTATCTTATAACTAACTTTCTCATTGGTTAAATCAGTCTTAACCCTAACACCTTGTTCTTTTAAAACGTTACTAATTTCTGTGGCATAATTGTCAGCTTCATTTGTGACGGTTAAAATAACAAGTTGTGTTGGAGCGAGCCATAGCGGAAATTTTCCTGCATAGTGCTCTATTAAAATTCCAATAAAACGTTCAAAAGTTCCAAGGATTGCTCTGTGCAACATAACAGGGTGATATTTTTGTCCGTCTGCTCCTATGTAAAAGGCCCCCAGACGTTCTGGTAAAATGAAGTCAACTTGCAGCGTTCCACATTGCCAACTTCTGCCTATTGCGTCTTTCAAAATAAACTCTAACTTTGGACCATAAAATGCACCTTCACCCGGGTTAAGTTCATAACTGAGTCCTGCTTCTTTAACGGCTTCAAGCAACGCTTTTTCAGCTCTATCCCACACTTCATTGTCTCCTGCTCTAACATTTGGACGGTCTGAAAATTTCACAGAAATTTCATTGAACCCAAGCTCTGAATATACTTCTTTTAAAAGAGCACAGAATTTTACAGTCTCAGAATTAACTTGTTCTTCCATGCAAAAAATGTGTGCGTCATCTTGTGTAAAACCGCGTACCCGCATCAGTCCATGTAATGAACCTGAGCTTTCATTCCTATGGCACATGCCGAATTCTGCCATACGTATTGGTAAATTGCGATAGCTTCTTGTATAAGAGTTAAAAATCTGTACATGGCAAGGGCAATTCATGGGTTTTATTGCTAGTTTTTTACTCTCAGATTCGTCAACGATAAACATGTTTTCACGAAACTTATCCCAATGTCCCGATTTTTCCCACAACTCCTTGCTTACTAAGATAGGGGTTTTTACCTCAGCATAGCCATTATTTATTAATTTTTTCCTTATGTAAGACTCAAGAACGTTATATAAAGTATATCCCTGTTCATGCCAAAAAACTTGTCCAACAGCTTCCTCTCGAATGTGAAACAAGTCCATATCCTTAGCGATTTTGCGATGGTCACGTTTTTTTGCCTCTTCCAGACGTTTAAGATAAGTGTTTAGTTCATCTTTGTTTCGCCATGCGGTACCATATATTCGCTGCAACATTGGACCCTTTGCATTGCCACGCCAATATGCTCCTGCGACTTTCATGAGTTTAAACGCTTTGACTTTGCTAGTTGAAGGAGAGTGTGGACCACGACATAAGTCAACAAAATCACCTTGTCTATAAACAGTTAGATCTTCGCTGTCTGGTATGGAGGAGATAATATCAACCTTATATTTTTCACCTATACTACTGAAAAAATTGATTGCTTGCTTACGGGTCCAAACTTCTCGAATAAATCTGTGGTTACTTTTTATAATTTCTTTCATTTTCTTTTCTATTGCAGTAAGATCGTCCGTGGTAAAAGCACGATCTATAGCAAAATCGTAATAGAACCCATCCTGAATTGTTGGACCGATAGTAACCTGGGCATTAGGAAAGAGCTCTTTCACTGCCTGAGCCATTATATGAGCAGCATCGTGCCTTATTATATCCAAACCCTCTTCATCATTAAGTTGTATCACATCTATCTCTGTATCAGATTCAATTTCACGTGAGAGATCATACAACTCACCATTTACCCTTAAGGCAATTGCTTCCTTTAAAATATCTGGTTGTAGTATATCAAAACCAGTAACTCTACTGCTATATTCTTCTACTTTTTGTTTTGCTAAAAAAGTAATTCTGATCATAAGTGGAACTCTTGTATAATAAGTGGAGAGCAATATTTGCCAGTATGTGACCACGTTTTTTTCTGGATCCCAGTGTCAAGCACTGGGGTGACATGAGAGGATGCTGGAATAACAGAGGTCTAATATTGTAAACTTCTAGCATTAGTGGTACGATACATCCTTTTTTAGTCTGAGTGCTATTGCTTCTTCCCAAATTTCACCATTACGCAATAGCTTTTCTTTATTATACATTAGCTCTTCTCTTGTTTCTGTTACAAACTCAAAATTAGGACCCTCGACAATTGCGTCAACAGGACATGCCTCCTGGCAAAGCCCGCAATATATGCACTTTGTCATATCAATATCATAACGCGTAGTGCGGCGGCTACCATCTTCTCTTTCCTCTACTTCAATAACTATTGCTTGAGCGGGGCAGATAACTTCACATAGTTTACAAGCTATGCAACGTTCTTCACCGTTTGAGTATCTACGCAATGCATGCTCGCCACGAAATCTTGGGCTCAGTGGACCCTTTTCCATAGGGTACTTAAGCGTAACCTTCGGTTTAAACGCATACCTGAGCGTAATAATAAATCCTTTGATCAACTCTACGAAGGACCAATACCAAGCTAGTTTCTTGAACATAAAGTATTTAAAGTTTATGGCAGTAATTATAAATCATGTTACCAGTTTTTAGAAGGCTTTTTTCTCATGCTCGATTTTCAATTTTGGTAGCTATTAATTATATTTGAATCAATTGCCTTCATCCCTACAACGTTATATCCTGAATCAACATGTAAAATTTCTCCGGTAGTACCACTACTTAGGTCACTTAATAAATATAGTGCTGCTTTTCCAATATCCTCAAGAGTAGTGTTGCGTCTAAGAGGAGAATTATTTCTGTTCCATTCTGATATGAAGTGAAAATCACTTATTCCAGAAGACGCTAAAGTTCTAATCGGACCAGCAGAAATGGCATTTACTCTGATGTTTTGTGGACCTAAATCACATGCTAGATACTTTACACTTGCTTCAAGTGCTGCTTTACACAAGCCCATGACGTTGTAATTTGGCATAACTTTTTCAGCACCATAATAAGATAAAGTAAGTAAACTGCCGCCATTTGGCATCATTTTTTCAGCCCTCTGTGCTAAGGCAGTGAAAGAATAGCATGATATGTTCATTGCATTTTGGAAATTGTTTAGTGAAGTATTAACATACTTGCCGCTTAATTCGTTTTTGTCAGAGAATGCAATTGCATGTACCAAAAAATCAAGGGTACCCCATTTTTCTTCTATTAACTTGAAAACATCATCTATAGTTCCTTCATTTGCAACATCACAATTTAATACTAGCTCCACATTTAATTCAGCTGCTATTGATGATAATCTCTCTTTTACCATTTCATTCTGGTAAGTGACTGCAAATTCTGCACCATGCTCTGAGAGAGTTTTTACTATACCATACGCTATCGATCTCTTGTTTATTATTCCAGTTATTAATCCCTTTTTGCCTTGTAGTAGACTTATTGCCATAAAACTATCTGTTTTTTACAGTTTAGAATATTAACTAGATAAAGTCAACTGTGGTTAAAAGTAATGTTTGGGGTCAAATTGAGTATATATCGACCTTGCATTGGATATAAGTTTTGGTAAATAGAGTAGCTAAAATCTTGAGGATTTCTTTTTCTCCTTAGGGTTACTGAAAGTAACAAACTCCTTTATTTAAAGCCGAAGTTTTGCTATCCTCACATTTTAATAATTTAAAATTAATGAATATAAACAAAAACGAATTTTTATTTCTTCCACTTGGAGGGGTAGGTAGGATTGGGATGAATGTTAACCTGTATCATTACCAAGGCAAGTGGATTATGATTGACCTTGGTATTGGTTTTGCCGATGAAACTATGCCAGGTATTGAGATATTAATTGCTGATGTAAGTTTTATTGCTCAAAGGAAGAAAGATTTGCTTGGAATAATAATTACGCATGCACATGAAGACCACTGCGGTGCAGTGCCTTACTTGTGGGAAGAGTTACAATGTCCCATATATACAACAAAGTTCACGGCTAATTTTCTCAAGGAAAAACTGAAAGAATTTCGGCTAGAAGGTATGGTATCTGTGAAAGAGGTGGATATAAACGGCAGTATAAATTTAAGTCCTTTCACTGTTGAGTTTATAAATGTAACTCACTCAATTCCTGAAACACATTCAATATTAGTTAGCACTGATGTGGGCAGCGCGCTTCATACTGGTGATTGGAAGTTCGATCAAAAACCTATTGTTGGTTTAACTTCTAACATAAGTCGTTTAAAGGAAATTGGTGATAAAGGTAATCTGCTTGCAGCAATTTGTGATTCAACAAATGTGTTAGGCAAGCATAACCCTGAATCAGAAAGTGAAATTTATAACAATATTTATAATATAATAAGGCGGTCTAAAAAGCTAGTTGCTGTATCGTTATTTGCTTCAAACGTGGCACGGATTGAAACGGTAGGCCAAGCTGCAAAGGCACTAGGTAGAAAAGTGGTTTTGCTTGGTAGGTCCTTGTGGAGAATAGTAAGAGTTGCACAAAATAGTGGGTATTTAACCGATTCTGTTGAATTTTGTGAAGTAAAAGATGTGGCAGATTTGCCAAGGGAAAAGTTATTATTAATCTGCACTGGTTGCCAAGGTGAGCCAATGGCGGCAATTTCAAAACTTGCTAATAAGAGTCATCATGCATTTAAAATGCAACAAGGCGATACAGTGATTTTTTCGTCGAAGATTATTCCTGGTAATGAAACTCGTGCACATGTTATATTCAATGCTTTCATTGAGATGGGAGTGGAGATTGTTACTGAGAAAACAGAACGTGTTCATGCTTCTGGGCATCCAGTCAAAGCAGAGCTAAGAGAAATGTATTCTTTAGTAAAACCTAAAATATCTATTCCAGTCCATGGTGAGTATATTCATACGCATGCACATGTAAAATTTGCTAAAGAGTGTGGTGTGGAAAAAGCAATAATGATTGCACCAGGTGATATTGTTAACTTGGAGAACGGAAAGAAAGTTGATTCAATTAATGTTGACTATTTTGGTGTTGATGGTATTTTGCTACGTCATCCGGAGAGTAATGTTATAAGAATGCGTAGAAAGATGAGGGATGCTGGAACTATTGTAGTGACAGCAATTGTAAACAAGAAAAATAAATTGCTGACTAAACCAAAAGTATTTGCGCCTGGTGTTTTAGAAGCAGTAGGAGATGCAGCTATCATACAAAGGATCATAAAGGCAGTTGAGTCAGCATTTAATTTACAGTCGACAAGAAAAGTAAGAAGTAAGATTGAGAGCTCAATATTTAGTATCTTAAAGGAATATTTACTGAAAAGACCTGTAATTGAGGTCCAGATAGAACAGGTATGAAATAAACCTCTTTTTTAACCATTATTTAAGTGAGAAGTTAACAATGTACTCCTTGTCATTCCAGTATGTGGCGCTAAAATCCAGAAACAAAGGACCTGTGTCAAGCATACAGCTGTACAAGCATTGTGATTTGAGTTTACCAGGAGGGTGTCATCCCAGTACGTGACACTGGGATCTAGAAAAATTGCTTGTAAAAAAGCGCACTGCACAACATTTTCAATGAAATTACCAAAAAAACTGGATTCCAGTGTCATACACTGGAGTAACACCAGAGGCTGATGCCCACGTGCTGTAACACGAGGATTTGAACGGTCGTGTATTAGCTACTTTCATGACGTCATCCGTATGCAGTTTACCTTCAAAATAAACATTTGCTGGGATGATAGGGAGAAAGTCTAATGAAGTTACTTGTTCAAGCTAATATTACTTCTTCCGTTATTTGTTCCTTATTTTACTAAAGCTGCTTTGTATGTTGATGTAAGAAAGGATAGTGTTGGTAATATCAACTTTGTTATGTCCAAATGTACATGCAAGACAAAGCTGGAAAGTGAATTAAGTGAAAGCATTACAAAAATAATTGAGAAAAATTTATCCAATTGCGGTTTATTTAATATAGAACAAGGCGTAGGAGCTGAAGCCATGTCATTCAAACCTTGGAAGAGCGATACTTTAGTTACAGTAAGTTTAAACAAAGTATCTGGTAGTGCCTTAGAGCTATCATTTCATTTGTTCGATTTTTTCACAAAAAGAGAGTTATTTACCCAGTCAGTTGTTTTTCCTGCAAAAGATTAGAGAGAAATTACTCATCTTATTTCGGATGCAGTACATGATAGATTAATTGGTGAAAAGGGGCATTTTAACATGAAATAAAGTACATTGCAGAGGAAAGAGATAGTAATTACAAGTCCATGCGCAAAATTGCTGTTATGAGTCAAGATGGAAGCGATATAAAATACTTAACAAACGGCGATAAATTTGTGTCAATACTGGGGTTTCACCAAATGGGGAGAGTATTGTTTATATCTCATATTTGGATGACAGAAGCTACATGATATTGAAGAATTTAAAAAACAATACTGAATCAATAGTTAGTATATTTGAAGGCGTTATTTCTACTCCTAGTTTTTTTCCTGATGGCAAATCTTTTCTTATTTCTCATTCATTTGGTGGTGAGACAAATATATTATCTTTAGATTTAAACAGTAAACGTACGAAAAAAATTACTAAAAGTTTAGCTATAAGTACTTTCCCATCTTTTTCTCCAGATCAGAAATACATGGTTTTTGATTCTGATATAAGTAGAAGTCAGCAACTTTACGTTATTGGTTTTACAAAAAAAAGTAAAGAATCTAAGAGAATTAGTTTTGGAAGTGGA